>NZ_KE386770.1:0-39202 GCF_000428605.1 Thioalkalivibrio sp. ALE19 | reverse complement strand
GCGAGCGGTCCGCCTTCGCGGCCTTCACTGATGCCCCGGCGGAACTCGCAACCTGCCACACACCGCATCCCTGCGCCAACGAGCACTCCCCGGCATTGGAAGCGCCAGAGCGGTGCTCGCGCGGCATCGGCAACATCAGAGCCGGTCCGTACTGGGGACCCAAACGGGATGCACCCGATCCTGGCGCCAGTAGGGCGGGGACAGGGCCCCGGCCGTATGGAGGAACCCGCCCGGGTTGCCGGGCAGCGCCCGATGCATCCAGTTTTCCTCCGCAGCCGGATCCGGCTCGACGTTCCATTCCCGAATGCGCCCGAACCCCTGCCGGCGCAGCGGGCCGATGCCTTCCACCAGCCCCAGCAGTTCTTCGATCCGCTCCGGGTCCCCGATACACCAGGCCGACACCATGCCGACCTGGCGGTACGGATGTTCGAGGACAGCGCCCTTGTACATGCCGGTACCGGTGGCGATGGAGTTAATTTTGCCTTCCCAGTCTCCCCGGTTGCGCGCCTCGAGGATCGCGTTCGGGTCGCCTTTTTTTGTCTGCTGGCGGAACTGCAGCGGGGAAGCGTATTCCCGGAACACCCAGCTGGCCTGCCAGACGCCCCGGTCTTCGTCGTGCCCCAGCGGCAGGGATTCCTGCGCCTGCAGCGGATTGTCCGCCCCTTCCATCCGGGCCATTTCCACGGCCGCCCAGGCGAGCACCCCATCCAGCGCGATGGGGCGCTCGGGCTCAACCATGAGCCCGTTGACGTGCCCGGAAACCCGGAGAGGCTGAAGGTTTGCCCCCGCCATCAGGCCGCCTTCGCCCAGTCCAGGAGATCCGCCGTCTTCAGCTTCTTCTCCTTGGCGTTGACGTAGCTGTCCCACTCGTCCAGCAGCGCCTGGATCCGCGGGTTGTCGCGGTTGAGCTTCAGCTTCCCTTCCTCGCGGGTGAACAGCAGGCCGACGTCCTCGCCGTCATGCTTCAGGCGCACCGAGGACAGGTCATAGCGACCGAAGCCCTTCACGGTCCAGCCGCCCAGTTGCGGATACCGCTCCACAAACCGTTCCATCGCGGCCAGCAGGAGGCCGTCCTGAACCGGGTTGCTGTTCGTTTTGGTGCCGACGCGGAAAGAGAAGGGCAGCCCCGCCAGCACCACCTCCATCGCGTTCCAGCCCTGGATGCGAGGGCCGCGCTGGTTTTCTTCGCCACCCCCGTTCGATGAATCCCGGTGCTGGTTTTCTTCGCCATCCCCGTTCGACGTATCCCGGCGCTGGCTGTCCAGCCATTCCTGCGCCGCCTCACGGTAGTTTTCGATCCGATCGGAAGCCTGGGGGTCGGAGAACGACAGCACATCGTCGATGCGGCGGAAAAAGATCGTCTGGGTGAGCGGCAGGCGGTTCTCGCGCCCCATCGGATCGACCACGTCGTTTTCGCACGATGCCGGCACATCCAGGTTTTCGACGGTCTCCGGCACCAGGGCCCAGGCGGTATCCGTCATGAATCGCGATTCCACCATTTCCGGGCCGCCGCCGAACAGGCCGATGAAGGGATGCTCCATCTGGTGATGGCGCCGGTCCAGGTTGACCGCCGCACCCTTGGCGGGGCGGCCATCGGCGGTGCCGGCGCACAGGGTATGGTAGGTCGGCAGGTTCGGAGCCGGTTCGCCGCGGTCCCGGATCGCATCCATCAGCACGTCCACCCCGGCGCGGCGGATCCGGCCCCGGAGCGAATTGCTCGGGATGACCGGTACGCGTCGCACGGGCGTCTTGCCCCCTTCGTCGGCGCTACCCACCACGGTCAGCGTCTGCGTGCTGGTCATCGGCATGGTCTGGCTGCCGCTCTCGATTCGCCGATCCTGCGAAGCATCGGTGATGTGGAGCGGGCTGGTGGTGAACAGGGTTCCTTCGATTTCGATCATCTTGGTTTTTCCTCTCGATTGCGTCTTTAAGCGTTGCGGGTGTCGAACTTGAACCGGGCCGGTTCTTCCGGTGTTTGCGTCAGGACGTACTGAACGAACCACAGATCCCCGGGGCCCATGTTTTCGAAGGGCGTTCGCAGGTCCTCGGGGAGTGCGTCGTACCAGGCGCGGGCTTTCGGAAAGCCGTTGACGGCGTTTTCCGCCATCTGCTGGCCGAGCCGGAAGAACCGCTTGCCGGCAGGCGTTTTCGGGAACAGATCCTTCAGCAGGTCGTCGTTGACCGCGTTGCGGAATTGCTCCACGAGGTCACGGCGCACGACGAGGTTGTCCCGCCCCAGGCGGAACTGGATCAGGTCCGGGGACAGCGAGACCGGGGCCTGCCAGATCAGGTGTTCACGCTTGCGCGTGGCTTTGGCGAGCACAACCGGCCCCTCGAACCGCTGGTCGTAGGCCCACCGGATATGGCTGTTGCGCGTTACCCGCCAGGCCTGGCCGGGTTCGCCCTCGGGCTGATGAACCAGCACGCCCTGCATCTGGGTCATCTGGCCCGCTTCAAGGAACGGTCCGCACCACCCACAGATCCAGTTGCCCACCCGGTCCAGGGTGGCGGCTCCGTCATTGAAACTGGCGCCGAATTTCTGCTCGAAGCGTAGATCCCCCTGTTCGATGGTTCCGCCGCACAGGCGGCAGGTGCAGGTTTCGTTGGAGGGGGTCCCCACCGGGTCCATGCCGGTGGCCTCCGCCAGCATCCGGGATGGGCTCGGAACGGTCCTCATGCCGCCTCCTTCCGGGCCTGACCCCGCTTCGGCAGGATGATGCGCCCGAATCCCCGGGCGTTGAGGGCTCCGACGTGCCAGGGGCCTTTCAGGTCCAGGGCGGCATCCATCTCGATCCACTTGAGGCCGACCCCGACCCTGTCGTCGGCGATCGGCGTGGCGAAGGTTTCCTCGCTCGTGCGGATGTCGTAGATCGCGTCTTCGATCCCCTCCGGCAACGCGCGTCCGAAAAGGGCGCACTGGCGCTCCAGGTCTTCCAGGATGCGCTGACGCAGGCGTTGCGGATCTTCCATCGTTCCCCGATGGTTCCGCGCCCGTTCCGCCACCATGTGATTGATGATGAAGGTGGCCGGGCGGGGTGCCGTGCGAATCTCGCAATATCCGGTGTGCGTACTGTCCGCCAGCGGCTCGCCATAGTGTTCGCTCAACAGGTGGGTCACTTTCCAGGCGTTTCGGCGCAGCAATGTGATGGATGCATTCCCCAGCGCGGTCAGCATGAGCTTTGCCGAGCCGTCCCGACCTTTGCCGACCTGAAACCGAAACGGGGACTTCCCGATCTCGGGGTGTCCGTCCTCGCGATAGTGAAAGATGGCGGGCGGAATCCGAAATTCGCCTTCCTCCGGCACCAGCGACGCGAGCAGGTGTCGGTAATTCCGGGGCGGATCCCCGGGCCACAGCACCGTGTGGGTGAAGTACATATTCGCTCCTCAAGTGGACGTGGGTTGCATCCTAGTCTGCGGCCTGTACGCTGTAAAGCGCACAGTGTTCACTTTAATGGAGCATAGATGAAAGTCCGTATCAAGTTTTTGCCGTCGCTTCTTGGCGACGTTGCGGGTTCGAGTGTGTCGCCGTTCTTTCGAGACCAGCTGCACGCCGCCGCCGAAACCGGTATCCGAAAATCGCTGCCACCCATCGGTACGCAATCCGAATCCATCAACCTGACGGCACGGGATTTCGCGGCCTTTTCCGGTTTTCGGGAGGGCGATGAGCCGTGGGCGCAGGTCCTCAGCGAATTGCTGCACGGGCACCTGGAAACACTGGAAGCCGAATCGCTGCCGTCCGGGGATGAAACGGCCGCGACGGATCCGGCGAAGGACTGGATGCGACCGGAACAGCGCCGGTACTACGAAGGGCTGTCCTCGGGGCTGACGGATGGAAAGATCGTGATCGCTGAGGCCTCCACAGGCGTCGGCAAGGGGCGGGCCATCGCCCAGGCGATCGAAGATGCGCTGTCCGGTGGCCGTGAACGGGTGGTGGTCTGCGCTCCGACGCTCGGGGTGCTGGCCGCGCTGGCGGAGGAGTTCTCCCGGGCGCCAACCCTCAACCGCTCCATGCAGTTCGCCCTCGGTGCGGCCCAGTTCTTCCACGCCGGGCGCGCGGGGCAGATGGCGCAGCTGATGCAGTCGAGCGAAGCACCGGAGATCCGGGAGCACGGCGAGAAGCTGGCCGCCTGGCTGGAGCAGGGCGCTCCGCCCGGTCAAACCTCTGCCACCCAGTCGTTTGCCAAGGTCGGCGGGGTGCCGGTGTCCCACCTGAGCGAGGATCTGGCCCGGTTTCTCCCGGAAGGCTTTACCGCCGATGAGCTCGTTCTGTCCTCCGATGAGGTGGAGGAAAACGAGAACAGGGCGACGGACCCCGGCGTGACGGCGGCGCTGGCGGCGCGGGACCTCGAAACCGAGGCCCCCATCGTGTTCTGCACGCACGCGATGTATGCGCTGCACGGGCGTTTCATGGCGCTCGAACGCTTCCTGCTGCCACCGCACGACGTGCTGATCATCGACGAAGCCCATCAGTTCGAACAGAACGCCAGCTCCGTACTGTCGCCGTCCGCCTCGCTCGACCAGCTTCCGCGGCTGGCGAAACGGTTGCCGGCACCGGTCCTGAAAGACTGCCCGAGGGCGCTCGAGGACATCGAATCCGGCCTGAAAGCCCTGCGCGGGCGCTTCCCCGAGAAGGGTGGCGAACGGTTGCTCCTGGCGGATGATGAGGGCTATGCCGCCGTCCAGGGCGAGGCCGGCCGGCTGCATGGGGCACTGGATACCCTGATCAGCCGAGCGGAGCGATCCCGCACTCATGCGCCGGAGCCCGGTCTGCTGGCGCTGTTGAAGCGCACTCGGTCCGTACTGGGCGGCGCCACGGGCAAGCGGGTCATGCTGCAGGTCTCGTCGTCCCCGGTGCGCGGGTATCTCTCCCTGGCGTCCGGGGCTCACGGGCTGAAGCGGTTGCTTGACCGGATTTGGCCGCAACTCGATGCGGCCGCACTGGTGTCGGCGACCCTTTACGTCCCGACGCGGGATTCGCGCCGGGCGGATGTCTCCGATGGCGCCACCTGGTATTCGGCCAAGCACCTTTCGCGGGTGCTGTCCCTGCCCGAGGACCGACGGCGCTGTCTGCCGCCCATCCGGCCCCAGTGGGTGCGGGACAACGTGATCGCACACCTGACCCGGGATGCGGAGGATCGCCCGCCCACCTCCAACGGCGAGGATTCGGAGTCCTATCGGGTAGCGATGGAGTCCTGGCTGGATCGCATGGCTTCGCACATCGAGTCGATTGCGGAGCGGGCCTCGATGGGCACCCTGGTTCTGCTCACGTCCTACAGCGACATCCAGGGGCTGTATCGCCGTCTCAATGGAACGCCCATGGCCGAGCGGCTAATGATGCAGGAGTCGGGCAGGCGGCTTTCCGTGATGCGGGAGTCGTTCCTGATGGGGGTTCGTGCGGGGCAGCGCCCGGTCTGGCTGGCGACCGGATCCGCCTGGACCGGCATCAACCTTACTGCGGATGGCGCCGGACAGGTCTCGGATCTGGTGATCGCACGGCTGCCGGTGGGGCTGAATCGTTCGATCGGGCAGGCGGCACGCAACCGCGGGCGCACCGGATTCGATTCGAAGGCTGCGGAGACCTACTGGCAGACCGCCCAGGGGATCGGACGGATGGTGCGTGCCCCGGAGGATACCGGCCGCCACCTCTGGGTGCTGGATTCACGCGCGATGCTGGAGCCGTTGTACGCCCCGGTGCGCCTGCTGTTGGAGTCCTATCCGCAGGACTGAAAAGCCATCGCCCCGGGCGAACCCGGGGCGACCGCGGACCACGGCCCCCGGCGGGGCCGTTCTTTTCCTCTGTACTGGCCTTAAGCAGAATACCGACCAGTTCGTCTTCCAACCACTGCCCGAAGGGCAGTTCTTTCGCCTTCTCGTCGTGGGCAATGCGGCCGCCCTGGACGTGTTTTCGCAACCACGGCCCCGAAGAGCCGTTCTGTCGCCTGGTGATGGGGGCTCCCGGTCATCCCGGGCCGTCACCTCTTCCAACCATCGCGCGGTGCGCGATTCTTCCGCCATGGTCGTCGACGCCCACCTGATGCGCAAGCGGCATCGCTTCTTCCAGCCACCCGTTTGACGGGTTCTTCCGCCAGGCCGGTACCGGCCTGACAGCGCCATCGTCCCATATTCGCGGGTGTACCTCCAGATGAATCCAACAGAGCCGGCGAGAAGAGAAGAATTCGACAGGCGAATTTCGTTTGCTAGATTGGAATTGCGTTCAGGAAAGATCGGTTGGTAAAGAAATCCTTCGATCCTTCCGAGCAAGGGAAATCGGTTATCGGGCAACCGAAAGAGGGCGAAAAAATTTCACGGAAGAAGTTGACAGTCCCTTGGCGGGATGTAGAATCATGGTCAATCTTTCACGAAACGAAAGCGCCATGAACTCGATCGAACCGAAGAACAGGTTGGATTCAGCAATTCGCCTTCAAGGCGGAGTGGCGCCTGCGCAGAGAGCGCAGGAAAACGGCTAGATCAGGCTTCCGAAATATCGGGGCCTGCATTTCGGGCCCCGGGAAACGAATCAGCCCCGGTGCCCCTGTTCCGGGGCTTTTTTGTGCCCGGACGCGCTCTTTAACAAATCGGATTCGCAGAAGGACGGAGGATTTATCCTCCGTTGGGGTCGAGACGGAAAGGGTCGGGCAGGTCCCGGTCCTGTACGCCTCCGGCACGCCATACGCCGGCCCGTGATGGGCGGCCCCTTATTGCGGGTGTAGTTCAATGGTAGAACCTCAGCCTTCCAAGCTGATGATGTGGGTTCGATTCCCATCACCCGCTCCATGTTTCCGCTTCATGCGGGGTATCTCCTGGCGTCGGGGCGTCGTCCCCGGATCGGGAGCACTTCGGGACGACGCCGTGTGGCTCCGAAGTCAGGGGATACCCCGGATGGCGCGGAATGCGCATTGCTGGTGCGCGGGGCAAGACCGCATTCCGTGGACCGCTTCATGCGGGGTGCAACCCGGGACTCGCCTGACCGTCCCGATTGTAAGAGCAAAGGTCAAAAATCATTGCCCCCTGGTTGCACCCCGGATGAAGCGAAGATGCTGCTTAGTGGCAAGAACGAGGGGACGCCTTCTGAGCCTATGCATGCCCCGCTGGCCTGCCTGGCAGGTACAGGGGAACCCGATTGAAAGGGGAGCATCGCTTCATCCCGCTTCATGCGGGAATCGCCTTTGAACGCCTCCGCTAAGGCGGGGTAACTCAGGTGACCGGGCCAGAGCGTCGAATAGCGGTAATCGAAGGCCGGCCGACAGGACCTCCAGTTCCCATCGAGGGCGATTCACCGGATGGCGCGGAAGGCAAACAGGGTTTGCAAAAGCGCGGAACGATAACCGGCGAGCCAATTCCGCCAATGAAGAGGGAGCTTCGCGCTCGGTTGACCGATGGACCTCTTCGAGTTGCTGGATTACCGGCCCCGGCCTCGCGCCGGGTCGCGCTGTCCAGTTTTTCGCCATGCGGGGTTTGCTTTGCATGACCCTCGGGGAGCGGACCGGGAGGCAGAGCAAACCGCCGGATGGCGAGGAGCTTGTGCATCCAGCGGCATAGGTCGATGAGGGCTGTCGCAGCACTCTCACGCTGTTTTGTCGTTGGTCCCCTGAAAGCTGCGACTTCAGGGGTCTCTTCGTCATCCATCCATCCGCTCCATGCGGGGTGCCACCGAGTTGCTCAACGGGTAGAGACAGTTCGCCTTAATCCGCGATGCGGGAGCCCAACAATAACGGCTCGGCGTTCCGTAGTCCGGGTTCGAGTCCCGGTCGGGTGGAACCGCCGGATGGAGTGCTTTGGGGCGTTTCGGTTGAATCTGCACGGGGTTTTATGCCTCCTTTCCCTGGTGCCACGGCTTTTGCCCGCCGGATCGTCTCGTCTCGCTACATCCTCTTCTTTTATGTCTTTTATGCCATGCAGGGTGGGCTTTGGGACATAGGACGGGGTATATCGATCCCCTTCAGAGCCCACCACTGGATGGCGTGTAGCTCAGGGGTAGGGCGCCCGACTGTTAATCGGGTGGTCGCAGGTTCGAATCCTGCCACGCCAGCCATCTTCTGCTTCATCCGGGGTGGGCTTTGTGGCGCTTCGCGCTGGAATGCCAACCCGCCCGAGACAGCCCCCAATAACAGGGGGGCAGGCTGGAACAGGGCTCGGGTACAGAGCACACCCCGGATGGTGCAATCAGCGATAAAGGCGCACGGGTGCCTCGCGGTGAAAACGAGCCCGCCAAACCGATGCCGATGCACTGCACGCGTCGTCAGGGCGAGAGATCCAGTAACCGGGCAATAACCCCGTGCTGCATCATCCATTTGGGGCCATAGCTCAGTAGGGAGAGCGTCTGCTTTGCAAGCAGAGGGTCGTCGGTTCAAATCCAGCTCGGGCAACCATTTTCGGAGTGTAGCGCAGCCTGGTAGCGCGCCTGCTTTGGGAGCAGGATGTCGGGGGTTCGAATCCCTCCACTCCGACCATCTTCTTCGAATACAGGGTCAAGCCGGCGTCGACCCGGATCCCGTTTCGATCGGTCCCGCCTGCGTAGCTCGAATTGGTAGAGCGGCGGATTTGTAATCCGATGGTTGGGAGTTCGAATCTCTCCGCAGGCACCACTTTACTGGGCCGTAGCCAAGCGGTAAGGCAACGGGTTTTGATCCCGTCATGCGCAGGTTCGAATCCTGCCGGCCCAGCCATTTCACCACCATCGAGGATGTACCGATGAAACGAGAGAAACCGCGCAAATCGCGCAACCCCGTGGCTCGTTCGCCGATCCTGGCGAAAGGGCACGCCCATCAACCCAAAACGCGCCCGAAGCGTAGCAAGGTGAAGGCTCGCCTGAAGAAGAACCCGGAGGCGTTTTCGATGCGGCTGGCGGACGGCCTTATCGAAAACGCTTCCACGCCGCCCCGGTAGCTCAAACGGATAGAGCAACGGTCTTCTAAATCGTCGGTTGTGGGTTCGAATCCCGCTCGGGGCGCCATGCGCGCGTAGCTCAGTTGGCAGAGCAGTGGGCTTTTAACCCATCGGCCGGAGGTTCGAGCCCTCCCGCGCGCACCATTTCCCACGGCATCCATCAATGGATGCCCGATTCGGGCGGTGTCGCACCGCCAGCATCCGTTTCCGCGTCCCTGTCGTCTAGCGGTCAGGATTCCGCCCTCTCACGGCGGCGACCGGGGTTCGAATCCCCGCAGGGACACCATTTTTTCTTGGCCTCGGTAGCTCAACTGGACAGAGCGCCGGTCTCCTACATCGGGGGTTGCAGGTTCGAATCCTGCCCGGGGCGCCAGACATAGTTTGAATTCCTTCCACGCCCTTGTAGCTCAACTGGAAAGAGCATCGGTCTTCGGAACCGAGGGTTGCAGGTTCGAGTCCTGCCGAGGGTGCCAGTTTTCACGGAGAAGGCGATCGGTTGTGAGCCGCCTTCTTCTTCAGTTTCCGCGCCCCTGGCGGAACAGGTAGACGCGGCGGTCTCAAAAACCGCTGCCGAAAGGCGTGCCGGTTCGAGTCCGGCGGGGCGCACCAGTCTGGAGGTGTGGCTGAGTGGTCGAAAGCGCCGGTCTTGAAAACCGGAGACGGGCAACCGTCCGGGGGTTCGAATCCCTCCACCTCCGCCAGTTTTCAACGTTGGTGCTCAGAAATGGCGATTTTTGAGCACCAACCGTATTTTTCGCTCAAAATTGAGCCACGACGATCGCCGCGCAGGTGGCGGAACCGGTAGACGCGCCGTCTTGAGGGGGCGGTGGCCGAAAGGCCGTGCGGGTTCGATTCCCGCCCTGCGCACCAATCTGCACTGCCATGCGGGATGCAGCCGTGCCAGGCTGTATCCCCGATGGCAGCGTAAAGTAACCGAGCCACAGACCACGGCTCTGTCTTCTCGGTGAAAATCGAGGCCGGATCGAGAGCCGGCCACAGTCAGGCGTCGGGTCGACTCACGCCCACGGGTGAGTCGATTGCAGGCTCCCGCCCTAGCGAGGGTCAGGAGAAAGCGGCCACGGGATCCGGAGTAACGCCCGGACTCCGTGGCCGGGGCCAACCGAGTTCCGCCTCATCCGGCGGATGACCGTTCCGATAACCAAAGGCGGACAGGCTGGCGCTGCCATCCCTTTTTCATCGAATACGGAGGACTGGCCGAGCGGTCGAAGGCGCTCCCCTGCTAAGGGAGTAAACGGCAACCCCGTTTCCCGGGTTCGAATCCCGGGTCCTCCGCCAATACACCTTCTGCGAATCCGATGCCGGGCGCGCAAGCGCCATGTCCCACCAAGACAACCTGGAGCATTTTCAACCCGTTCGGTCTTCGCGGCCCGGCCGGGTCTTAACCCCTGGCCTCGCCGGTTTCGGCGGGGCGCCGCGAAAAGGAGTTCCCGCCATGATTGCTGCCCACCCGCCGATCCTGCGCCTCGATGCTGGCGGCCTGCCGGTATCCTGGATCCATTGGCAGCGTGCCGCCGAGCTGATCTTCGCCGATCGCGTCCTCTGGAGCCTCGGGGATGCGCCGCTGCGTATCCAGGGTGGCCTTCGGGGCGGGCAACGTTCGGTGTTGACCATCGATCCGGTGATCGCGACCCGCGAGGCCCACCGCAACCCGGCACCCGACACGCCACCGTTGACGAACCGCCTGCTGTTCGCTCGGGACCGCCACACCTGCCTGTACTGCGGGAACCGCTTCCCCGAGCACGAGCTGACCCGTGATCACATCGTGCCGCGGTGCCAGGGCGGCGAGGACGTCTGGACCAACACCGCGTCCTCCTGCAAACGCTGCAACGGGGACAGGAAGGGTGGTCGCACCCCGGAGCAGGCGGGTATGTCGCTCATCGCGCTACCCTATGCGCCCAGCCGGGCGGAGGCGTTGATCCTGTCCAACCGCCGGATCCTCGCGGACCAGAACGAGTACCTGTCTGCGCTGGCCCCGGATCGGGACGATCGCTGGAACTGATTGCCTCCGAAAAAATGGACAGAAGGGCCGCGTTTCCTAAGATGGAGACTCTATCAACGGAAACCGGTCCGAAGCCGGGAAGGAGCGCATTATGACTGTTCGCATCAAAGGCACCGATACCGTCCTCGTGGGCACGAAGGAAGTGCTGTACGGCGTAGCCGAGGTGGCCGGCATCAATGAAGACGGTTCGATCGAATATGCGGGTTCCACGGAGATCGACTGGGACTCCCAGGTGCCGGTTCAGGCAGAAGGGAAGAAAATCTGGGTCACGGAAGACGATCAGGAGGTCGTTCTGAGCCGGGACGAAATCGAAACCGTCGAGTAAAAAATCGACATCGGATCGATTTTCGCTACTCTGAAATCGAATTCACCCGGCGATGCCGGCGGAACCGGACCGATAGCCGGACAACGATCAGAGGGAACATGAACAACGACATCCATCTTTCGCAGATTCAGGAACGGGCGCGGATCCTGTCAGAGGTCCACGGCGACGATTTTCTGGACGATGTGATCCACGATCTGCACGCGGACATGGCCGGCCGGTCGATGAGCGGCGGTGATGACGGCACCGATCCGGGCGAGGTCTACGGCGATTACGAAGAAGCCGCGTCCCGGGTGAACAATGAGGGCCCCGGCTCCCAGGCGGCCTTCCTCGTGGAGGAGCTGGGCGAGATGAATGCCCTGTCCGTCATCGAGAAGGCGGCCGCCGAGGCGGAGGTTCAGGAGTGAGCCGCCGCGGTCGCAAACCGAAAGCGCCGCTGTGCCCCTACTGCGGTGAGCGGTCCGAGCGGGTGACCGGCGCGGAGGTGTATCCCCACCGCCCGGATCTCGCCGGCAAAGCTTTCTATCAGTGCGCGCCGTGCGATGCCCGTGTGGGCTGCCATCCGGGCACCAACAAGCCGCTGGGGCGGCTGGCGAACGCGGCCCTGCGCCGGGCGAAATCCCGGGCGCACAAGGCGTTCGACGGGCTCTGGCGGGACGGTTCGATGACTCGCTCGGAGGCTTACGCTTGGCTGGCGGAGCAGATGGATCTTCCCGTGAAGCGGTGTCACATCGGCCAGTTCGATGAAGCCCAGTGCGAACAGGTCGTCACGATCTGCAGCGAAGCGATCGAGGCCGCTTGAGGAGGGTGTTGTGGGAGGCCATGCCGTACACAGCAACACGCGCCTGAACGCGTCCGAACTCATGGTGCTGGCGGCCCGGGTCCAGCGGGCGATGGATCGTGTCCTCCCAGTGGACCATCGGGCCGAGCCCGTGCGCTTTTTCCCCGGCAAGGCCGATCACGGCGATCTCGACGTGCTGTTGGCCTGCGATGCTTTCGAGTATGCGGAGGTGCTGCGGGAGGCGCTGGGCGCTACCGAAATGGTCGTGAACCGCTCCAGAAAGGAGACCGCGGACCCGAACCGCCAGGTGGTGAGCTATGCCGTTCCGCTGGACGGCGATCGGGTGTTCCAGGTGGACGTAGTGCAGGTGCCGGCGCGGGCGTTCGATTTTGCCCGCTGGTACTTTGCGGGCAACGATCTTGGTGGCCTGCTGGGTGGTGTCGCTCGCCGTCTTGGCTTCAAGTTGGCGGATGTCGGCCTGCTGCTGGAAGTGGACGACGAGAACGAGCGCGTGGCGGAACTGGCGGTCACCCGGGACTGGGACGAGGCACTGGCGTTTCTTGGCTACGACCCGGATGCTTACCGGGCCGGTATGCTGGAAGGCGGCTTCGACACCCTGGATTCGCTCTTCGCCTTCGTCGCGTCGTCACCGTACTTCGACCCGTCCGTGTACCGGCCGGAAAATCGCTCCGGCGAGGCTCGGCGGCGCGACGCGAATCGGCCCACGTACCAGGCGTTCCTCCGGTGGCTGGACCAACGTGGGGAGGCGGATCCGCCCGCCAGGGATGTCACCGTCCTGCGCGCGGATGCACTGACCCGGGCCTATCGGACTTTCCCGGCATTCGCCCGTGAGCTTGACGAACTGCTGGAAGGGCGCCGCCGGATGAAGAAGGTCCGCCAGCGGTTCAACGGCCATGTCGTGGCCGAAGTCACGGGTCTTTCCGGGCCGGAACTGGGTGCGTTCATGTGCGAGTTTCAGGACCTTCTGGGTGGTCCAGTCGGTGTTGCGGACTGGGTGGAGGCTCGTAGCGATGCCGAGATCCGTGGCTTGCTCACTCAACTTGCGGACCGCTGGTTGTCTCGAAACGACCTGCTGAACGCGGAGGTCGAGTCCGGGTTGCTCTGATCACTCGGTGCCCGACCGAAAGGCCGCCGGTATCGCGGATGCTGGCGGCCTTTTTTGGTTCAAAAATCGACAGACGGACGCCGTTTGCTATCTTGGGATCTCCAACAACGGGAACCGGCCCCGAAGCCGGAAGGAGCATCATTCATGTCGCAAACGAAAAAAGAAGAAGTCGTCCTGCTGGCCTGCCGCGATGCGAGCGGCGCACCGCGCGTGGTCCCTTTCACCGTGTCCGTCACGGAGGAGGAACGTGATCTTGGGGTTCACTATGATCGCGCGGAAAATCAGGCGCTTGAAAACGATTATGATCCCCCTTTTGTACCGTTCGATTCGTATGAGGTTCCAGGGCTGATTTCCGATGTCGATGACGCGGTTTCGTATGCCGCTGAAGCGAACGGATGTTCCCCGAATTTCAGCGGGTCTGTTGTCAACCATGAGCACAGGTATGGTTCGGATGCCTATCTCGTCTTCTCCTCTTCCGGCTGTGTCGATGAAGATTATCTTCAGATCGTGGATCCGCATGGGTATGAACTCCAGCGGGAAGACGAGTTTGTGGGTGCCCACTCGCTTCCATACGACTTGGGCGCTCTGGTGAATCTTCTCGCACAGCGTGCGCATCTCGGCCATCAGGCGTCCCGTGAAAGTATGAACGCGATTCTGGAAGATCCTTTCCCTGTTTCAATCTCCGAAGCGTTCGAGCGTCTTTGGAATGCTGCGAATGAAGAGAAAGGTGAGCGTTTTACTTTCCCGGTGAACTATTTCGAGACCACGATTCAGGGTGCCTCCTGTGTTCCGGGTGAGCCGGTTCGTGTAGTTGCGATGGATAACCTCGATCATCACTTCATAGCGCCGATTCGTTTCGCGGTCGAACTGCCGCTGGACCCGGAAAAGAAGAATGAGCATGATCGTTATTTGGTGATGAATACCGAAGAACACATGGATGACCTTCCGTCGGTTCTTCGCGATCTGGACCCGCATCGCGGATAACCCGATCCGGTGAGGCGTGCGCACCCCGTTCTTTTCGGCGGCGCACGCTTTTCCCTGTTCTCGATGAACTACCTAAAATCGTAAACAAACCCAACTCGAAATAGGGGAGAATCGATGTTCTACATCACATACAGAAATCAAGGAAAAAAAGAAAAAACACCCTCCAAGTTCGAGACAAGAGAGAGTGCTAAAAAGGTCGCGGATTTTTTGAAAATTCAAGGCGCGACATCCGTTCGTGTTATGCGGGCGTGACCGATTTGGCGGCGCACGCCTCTCTCCGTTCTCGTTGAACCCCTCAACCTCTGACAGGAATATTGCAATGCCAGATGAAGAAACCGTAAATCTCGAAAACGCCTGCCGCTTCAGGGTGGCGCTGTTTTTCACAGGCGAGGGCGGACCCCTGGGTGAGCTTTCCAACGGGTGCATCGTTGTTCGAGCGTCCCAGGGCGAAGAGGGCCAATGCCCTTCTGTTGAAACCTGCAAGAATCGGATCACCGCTGGCATTTCCGAATGGATGCTGCATACGGTTTCCGGGCTGGAAGCCTTCCGGTCTGCATCGGGCATCTTCACGGTGACCGACATGGTTGCCTACCGTTGGCATACGGATGAGGCCCTGAAGGCCATCCTCCTTCGGCATGGTCTGGTGGTCGAGGATGTCCTTGGAGGCGCGGTGGAGGACCAGATTAAACGGGAAGAAGAGCTTTTGGATCCTGCGGCCAAGGGTGCGGTTAAGGCTCGCAATGCGGCCTGAAAATCGACAAAATCACGCCTTTTGATATCTTGGAATCACCAACACCGGAAACCGGCCCAAATCCGGAAGGAGTAATCCCCGTGAGCAATACCAACCATCAGACCTTTTCTTTCGACAACGGGCAAATCGAAGAAACGCTCGTTTTTACCCGATCGAAGACAATGCCCAGGGTCATCACCGTCGCTTACGTGAATGTCTGCGTGGGTCTTTTTGAAGATGGTTCGCGACCGCCGCAATGGGCCATCCTGAATCGCATAATCGAAGCGATTTCGGACTGGATGGAGTCGACCGAAGAGGGGCGGGATGCCTTTGAAGAAGACCCCCTCGGGGATTTCAACGTGACTGATCTTGTGGCCTACGATTATCACAAAGAGGGCCCGCTTTGTGAGCGCCTGAAGGCGCGGGGTGTGGTGATTCAGTTCGCCAATGTGGGCGACATCTTTGACAGCTTCGATTTCGATACCCAGCTGGTCAGCGAGGAGACCGCCGAGCGCATCGAGAGCCAGCGAATCGCAGAAGCGGAACGAAGAATCCGAACATGGACGACATGGTGAAGCTGCCCGAGGGCATCAAGCATCCGATGGACTGCACCATCGAGGAACTCGCGAACACCTGTGAGCGCCTGAACGCGGCCTATCGCGCGGGGAGGCCGCTGGTGCCGGACGAGGTGTATGACCACCTGTTCGTCGCCACGCTGGCGGAACGGGCCCCCGATCACCCGTTTCTGCACCAGGTCGAACCGGAAGGCGATGCGTTCAGCGGGGCGTCCGTGGAGCACGAATCGCCGATGTTCTCGACCAACAAGGCGTACACCGCCGACGAACTCCGGTTGTTCGTGAACCGCGTGGCGTCGGCCGCCGAGTCGCTGGGCTTCGGTCTGGAGGACATGACGTTCCGCATGACGCCCAAGCTGGACGGGATCGCCGGGATGCTGCGTTCGGATGGGCGTCTGGTGACCCGGGGCAACGGACTGGGGGCACCGACATCACCCACGCCTTTGACCGCGGACTTCGCACCCCCGGGGATGATCGATCCCCGGGTGCCGGAGAATTGGTGCTGGACGAACTGTTCTTCCGCGAGGCGACCGCGGAGACGTTCGACATGGCTCATCCGCGCAATTTCATCGCCGGGTTTGTCGCGGCGGATGTCGCAAAGGAACACCATGTCCGGGGCGCCGAAGCGGGCGCCATGATGTTCTTCCCGTACGATCAGCTTCCGTCCTGGCAGGGGAGCGCGGACGATCTGCTGGAAAACTGGGAACAGCACATGGCGTCGCTGCGGCGGGCCGTGCCGTACCGCACGGACGGGGTGGTACTGGAAGTGACGGAGCCGGTTGTGCGCGAGGCGATGGGTGCCACATCGAGCTTCCATCGCTGGCAGATCGCCCTCAAGACCAAAGGCGAGACCGCCACCACCAGGGTTCACAACATCCGCCTCCAGACCGGGCGCACCGGGCGCATCACGCCGGTCATGGAGATCGAGCCGGTCACGCTGTCCGGCGCGGTGATCTCGAACGTGACGGCGCATACCGCGGCGAACCTCGCGCAGCAGGGCTTGGGCGAGGGGGCGGAAGTCGAGATCACCCGGGCCGGGGACGTGATCCCGAAACTGGAACGGGTCGTCACGGCTGCCGCGAAACCGATGGCGGTGCCTCACTGCCCGTCCTGCGGCCACGCTGTCGAGGTCGAAGGCGAATACGCCGTCTGCCCGAACGCGGCGAGCTGCCCGGCACAGGCGGAATCCCGCATCCGCCACTTCTTCCAGACGATGGGCAACGCCGATCTGTTCGGCCCCCGGACGGTGGCGGTCCTGGTGGAACAGGGCTATACCGATGTCCGCTCGGTGTTCGATCTGACGGCGGCGGATTTCGAGGCGATGGGGTTCGGGCCGGGACAGAGCGCCAACCTCGAACGGGAACTGACCCGTTGCCGGCGTGAAGCCGTGCCGGACTGGCGGTTCCTCGCGGCCATCGGCCTGCGCCACCTCGGTCGCGGGGATGCCCGCAAGCTCCTGTCGGTGTTCTCGCTGGACGAGGTGACCGATCTGACCGCCGAGGCCATCGCCGGTGTCGAAGGGTTTGGCGCGATCACCTCCCGGTCGATCGCGGACCAGCTTCAGGAGCAGAAAGCGTTGATCGAGGACCTGCGGGCTCTGGGGTTCAATCTGCGCCCGACGCCGAAGGCGGAGGCGGGTGCGGACGCCCCGGAAGGTCCGCTGTCCGGTGAGGCGGTGGTGTTCACCGGCACTCTGACCATCGGTACGCGCGGCGAACTGGAAGACCAAGCCCGGAATCTGGGCGCCACGGTTCAGTCGTCGGTCAACAGCAAGACCACGATCCTGGTCTTCGGCGAGAAAGCCGGCTCGAAGCGAAAGAAGGCCGAGGGGATCAATGAGAAGGCCGGTAAGGAGCAGGTGCGGATTCTGGAAGAGTCGGATTGGGCGGGCTGGCTGCAGCAGGCTGAGGCATAACGGATAAGGATTGCCCGACGAACGGCTGAATGCTCTGAACGCTTCGTGAACGCGCAGAAATCGACAGTCCATCGAAATCCGCTACCTTGGGGCCGTAACCGAGCAATCACACCCGCCGCGGCGGGTTGAGGATGCCGGCCCGAAGCCGGAGGAGGCAGCATAATGGCACGAGACAAACAGAAACCCGAAGCGCGCCCGATCGAAACCTCTCCGGGCGAGATGGCCACCCGCTATGAACACCCGGCCTATGGCGTCGTCCAGGTCTCTCGATCGAGCGGAAATTCCCGACTGTTCGGATCGTCCCTGAAACATCAGCACACGATCCGCCTTTCGATCCACCGGGCCTGTCTGGATCGCCATCTGTCCAGCGATTTCATCCATGCGCGCGACAATCGCGGGCTGGTCGAGATCGAAATGTCGCAGACACAGTGGGCACAGGTCGTCTCCAGTGTCGGCCTGGGAAGCGGTACGCCGGTCACGCTGCGTCAGGTTCCGGACGAAGAGGCTTCGGTCAAGGTTACGCCGGATATCGAGGAACCGGACGAGACGGCCGACCGCCAGCACGCTCGCGAACTGCGCGAGAAAACCGAACAGGCGCTGGCGGAGGCGAAGGAGCGAATCGCTGAACTGGAGGCGCTGGCGAATACGTCCGGCAGCATCCCGAAGAAGCCGTTCCGCGAGGCCGTCCGCAAGGCGAAGTTCGCCGTCGGCAATGCGCCCGAGAACGTGGCGTTTGTCCACGACCGCTTCACCGAGACGATGGAGGACGCCAAGGAGGCGGCGAAAACCGAGATCGAGGGACACATCCATGCCCTGACGTTGCAGACCGGCCTCGAGCATCTGCGCGAGGAAGGGGCACGGCTTCTGGAGGATCATCGCCAGGGCGGGGAGGACGATCCGGATGAATGAAGCCCCGTCCCAACTCGATCTGTTTTCGGCCACGGCCCGGATCTATGCCGAGCGGGAGGCCGCCAGCAACCCGGAGGTCTATGCCCGCGTTTCGGAGGAACTGGGCGTGGACCCTGCCGATCATGTCGCGCCGGTCGGCTCCGAAGGGCGCCGGTACAACCTGTTCCACCGCTCGGTGCGCTGGGTTCAGCAATCGCTGAAGGAAGACGGCCTGCTCGAGCGCGTACCCGAAGAACGGGGGATCTGGCGCCTTACGGGCAAGGGCAAGATCCGCCTGCGCGAGTGGCAGGCCCCGGGCGCGGGCCTGGTGGCGTTCTCCACCAAGCTGGGCGTCGCCATCCTCGGGGACTGCCGGGCCGTGTTTCGCCAGGTGGATGCCCCGATCGCTCTGTGCATCACCTCGCCGCCGTACCCGCTGGCCTCGCCCCGGGCTTATGGCAACCAGCGCGGGGACGAGTACATCGACTTCATCTGCGAGGCGCTGGAACCCATCGTCGAGTCGCTGAAACCCGGTGGCAGCATCGTCCTGAACGTTTCCAACGACATCTTCGAGACCGGCTCTCCGGCGCGTTCGCTGTACCGCGAGAAACTGGTGCTCGCGCTGGCGGAACGTCTCGGCCTGCACAAGATGGATGAGGTCGTCTGGCACAACCGTCAGAAGGCACCTGGACCGACGCAATGGGCCTGCAAGAACCATCAGCAGCTTACCGTGGCCTGGGAGCCCCTGTACTGGTTCACCAACGATCCGCTGAAATGCGGATCGGACAACCAGCGGGTGCTGGAGCCGCACACGGAACGCCATACCCACATGCTGGCGCAGGGCGGCGAACAGCGCGTCCGCATCTCCAGTGACGGAGCCCATGGTGTCCGCCCTGGAAGCAGTTACGCCCGCCAGACCCCGGGGCGAATCCCCGGCAACGTGATCGAATCCGGCCATACCTGCGCCGGCCGCAACCGCGTCCAACGGTACGCCAAGGAACACGGATTGCCGCCGCACGGCGCCATGTTCCCGGAGCGTCTGGTGGAGTTCTTCGTCCACTTCATCACCGAGGCGGAGGAACTGGTGGTGGACCCGTTCGCCGGAGGGGGCACGGTCCCCGCGGTTGCGGAGCGCCTGGGTCGGGAGTGGATCGCGACGGACCTCATGCTGGAGTACATGCAGTCCGCTGGCGGGGCACGGTTCGAGCGAGAGACGACCTGGTTCAATCCGGCGCTCTGGAAAACCGGCAGCGATGGCTCCGCTCAACCCAGGCGGCTGGCGGACGCGGCCTGAAGGTCGAAAAATCGACAACGCCCCGCAATCCGTTACATTGGTCCTGAAGCCAACCGAGCGCGCCCGATTCCCGGGCGCTGGAGACCGGCCCAAAGCCGGGGAGGCCAGTAATCATGGATCACCGCGATATTCGCTATATGATGCGCCATCCGAGGGCGATGATGCGCTTCCAGACTCAGGGGGAAACGCCGCACCGCGTCAAACTCCAATCGCCCTTGATCAACCTTCTGCGACGGATTCCGGCGCCGATTCGCGCGCAGATGCGCGGCGTCTCTGTACACCCGGATCTGGGTTATCGCACGCAGGCTCAATTCCACACGGCCGAGCAGCTTCTTCGCTGGCTGGCGCCGGATTCCGAGGTCTTTGAGGGCGAAGTTCCGCCTTCCGAACGGATGCGGGATCCCCGGTTTACCCGGCCGCTGACGCTGGACGACCTGCGCCCCTTCGTGAGCGACTGGCCGGAATACCTGGACACGCCGGAGTTTCGCCGGACGATCGAACGATAATCGAAAGAAAAGATACAGGAGGCACGACCAATGGCGACCATCCAACAGAAAGTTCGAGTGGTTCGGAATGCCCGTTACGAGGCCGAAACGATTGTCGAGGTCGACACGGATGAAATGATGGACCCGGAAGATCCTATGGAACTGGCCGCTCTCGCTGAGGAGAAAGCGGACGACGATGTGCTGGGCCTCGAGTACACGTTTCTGGGCTCGGAACACGAACTCGAAGTTCTCGGGAATCCCGAGTGATTTCGAATCATCGAGGACAGGGCGATGTGACTGTCCTCGGTGGTCTCCAGGCTCAACTCCTCTGACGCAGCCGATCCAGCTTGCCCCGGACCCGCTCCCGCGTTTCCACCGTATCCTGCGCGTCGAACTCGAACATCGCCTGATCCACCGGCACGTTGTGCGGGCGGCGCACGCGTAACACGTCCCCGACACGGGTGTCTTCCGGCAACCGGGAGCGCAACACCAGGTGCGCCGTCTCCCTGCCGGGTTCCCCGACGATCACACGGGCCCATCTATCCTCGAAGGCGTCCACAACGCCCCGATCCAGTCTCTCAATCGACACAGGCTTTCCCCTGATCGCGCATGTCCGCGATTTCCTCCGGCCCGACGCGCCAGAACTCGGTGAGCTCATCCAGGCTGTTCCACGGACGACCTTCGATGATCTGCTCGGAGCGGGCCGGGCCGATATGGATGATGTCCTGAAGCCGATTCTGTGAGACGCTGTTGAGGTCGATGCAGCCACCCGAAGGGGTCGAGCGCGCACCGCCACCGCCGGAGGGTGGCGCGGGGGAGCCCGCGGTTTCCGGTTCATCCGGGCGTACGCCGCCCTCGATCGACCATCGGTGCTCGCGCGGGTCGCACTGCATTCGGATCTCACGGTCGGCGGTGCCGAAGAACTGGGCATCCGTGTGTCGCTCGACGTTGGCGATCACCTCGTCATGCGGATGGCCGTACTGGTTGTCCGCTCCGTACTGTGCGATGGCGATGACCGGATCCACGGCTTCCAGGAACTCGGGCCGGCTGGAGGTGCTGGACCCGTGGTGCCCGAGCTCCAGCAGGTCGGCATCGAGATCCATGCCCGCACGCAGGATCTCCGCCTCGCCCGGGTGCTCGGTGTCCCCGGTGACCACGGCGGAGCAGGGCCCGTAATCGATCCGTACGACGATGTTCTCGTCGTGCAGGTGGCCGTTGTAATCGGCTGCGGATCCTTCCGGGTGCAGGGCGGTGATCTCGATGTTCCCGAGGTTCTTGGTCCGGCCACGCTGCGGTTCGATGTAGCGGGTATCCTCGGCTTCCACCAGGGCGTCGATGAAGCTCTCGAAGGTCTGGGTGGTGTGCGTCTGGCCGTTGTACCAGACGGCCCCCACATCGGTCTGCTCCAGGATCGCCGCGGCGCCGCCGATATGGTCAGCGTGGGCGTGGGTCGCCACCAGAAGATCCACGCGGTCGATGCCGGCGTCATGGAGATGGTTCACCGCGTCGTATCGGGACCGCCCGGTGTCGATCATCACGGTCTGGCCGTCCGCCTCGAACAGCATGGCATCGCCCTGGCCGACGGCGAGGGCGGTGGCGTTCATGCTGGCGTTGGCGGACCCGGCGAACAGGGCGAGGGCAACGGCCGCGGACAGGGTAGAGAAACGGGGTCGAGGCATTGGCAAGCTCCTTCTTGAATGGCCGGCTCCAAGCCGGGGTCTGTTGACTCGCCCCCATCATAGCGCGGTCGGCTCGCGTTGCCATTTCTCGTCGGCGGCCCCATAAACCAGAAAAGCCCGCCGAACGCATCCGGCGGGCTTTTCTGCGAGTCGGCGTCCTGGCCGAGCGTCAGGCCGCTTCCCGGTTCTCTCCCATGGGTTCGTGGTGCCCCTGATGGTGGAGATCGTCCACCTCTGCCATGAACCAGCAGTGCGAACCGTCCGGGGCGCAGACCTGCACCTCCAGGAAGGTCTTTCCGCTCTCCGGCATTTCTTCGGGGCTGCCCGGATCGTAGGCGCGCGCGTCCTCCTCCGGCATGGGCTCTTCCTCATCCTGGGAAGGCTGATAGACCAGCGAGGCCTCACGCAGCGCACCGTCCGGTTCCTGCGATGTCCGGTCCCGAAGCGCCTTCAGCGCCTGCAGGTCCTGAAGACGTGGCCGTTTTTTCGGCGTCCCTTCCGGGCGCCCCGGCTGAAAACCTTCCGGTGCGTGCGTGCGAATGAAGGCCTCCTGGGCCATCGCCTGGTAGTCGCCCACCTTCATTTCCACCGCCAGCCGTACCCGCTCACTGCCTTCACGCGACGCCCACTCGAGGAGCTTTTCCGTTCCATCACGGGACTCCGCATTGCTTTGCGAGGCGGGTTCCTGCTGATTTGCATCCTGCATTTTCTTCTCCACTTCTTCCTGAACGCGTGAATCTTCCACCAGGTCGTCGATCGCTGCCTGGTTCGCCACCAGTTCTTCCTTGTCGCAGGCCGCCCGCACGATGGTTTCGAGATCGGGGGCTTTTCGGGTCTGGTTCAGATCCAGTTTCTGGATGGCAGCCGGGATCCGTTCGTAGTGCTGCCAGGTGAAGGCACGCAGCTCCCGGAGTCTGACCACATGGTGGTTAATAAGGAGCATTGCCGCCTCCTCGTTTGCCTCACTGAATTGCGGCTTTTCCGGCAGACTGCTCGTGCCATCCCGAGGCCCTATCAGGGGTTCCGGGTCTTCAGTATCGGCATCCAGCACGATTGCTTTGCCCCTGTTATCCGGAAGCTCCTGAACAGGCAGGCGCCCGAGGACGATTCGCTCCTCTTCTGTCAGCTTCCCTGCAGGTGATAGTTGCTCTTCATCCGTTTGCAGGAGTGTCGGGTAGCCATCCGCATCTTCGGTGGTATGTATCAGAAATTTCAATTTGATCCCTCCGTGGTCGTCTTCGGACATCACTGCAGCCGGAGTTGTTCGGCTGCGACGTTGCGTGCCTGCCGGATCGCGCCGGGCGGATCCTCGGCCCCCGGAGTCACCGGGAATCGCTTCTTGTCAGCGAGGCCCTTGTCCAGCACGAACCACTCGCTTTCCCCGTTCTCCCGGAACGGGGAGGGCATGAACTGGACCTCCCAGTCGAACTTGCGGAGCAGTTCGAAGTTGCTCCTGGGCAATGCGATCGTCTGACCTGGAGGCTCTTCCCTTGGCCCGCTTGCTTCGGTATTGCCCTCTTCGGGGGGGTCTGGAGCTTCCCGGGTGGTCCGGCTCGGGCCTGATCCAACCCCCAACAGGGCCGCCGGCAAATCCTGAACCCCATTGGCGCAGGCGAAATCCTGGTGGCCATCGACTCGCGCCTGATCCGCGCCCAGGCGCACGCCATACCCCGCCTCGGGGGTATCGTCTGCGCGTTCAGAAGAAGCGTGTGAGACTTGGCGGTTCTGCTGCTCGTGGATAGCCTCAATGACCCGGTTAACCCAGCGGGACATCTGGTCCTCGGCGACCTCCCGCCCTTTGACGGCCCGATTCAGCTCCCGTGCGAGGTATTCGTTCTGCTGGCGGAGCTGCTGTGACTGATCATCCACGCCCGATGCCTTCATCTGTTCCGCCACCCGCTCGGCGATGGCCTGAATCCGCGCATCGTCCAGATCGGTCGACGCCGCCCTGGCGGGTTCCGCATGTTCACCACGGGCCTGGGCGGTTTCTCTTTGCTGGGTGCTCGGGAATGGTTCAGTACCGGGTTCGGCCGGCTCCGTGTTCGCTCGGGGATTGATCATGTTTTCCCGGATCCACTGAATCCCGTGCATCAGCACGGGCAGGGCCAGGAAAAAGACCAGTGCGGCGACCATAATCGCTACGTGGGTATCCATTGTCGTTCCCTCGTTTTGCCTTCCTCAGCGTCCGGCGAAATGCCGGTGGCTCCGATGTCTCAATGGCACCACCGCCCACGGCAGCCGTGCGAGCCCGCTCCTGCAGACCTCCCCCTATTCTGGACAATCTGGCGCGCGTTGCAATGCCGTGGGCGGACTCAGGCAGGGCGTACAGCTTGCAATCCAGCCCCTCGACGACATGGTGGAGCGTCGGATTCTTGATCCGGCCCGAATCCGAAAATTCGTTTTCCAAAGAAATTGCGTCGCCTTCTTTTGTTGCTAAATTGGAGTCATCGAAAGGCGAGAACGAAAGCCAACACAGAATCACTAACGCCTCGTTTAATATAGAAACAAATTCGCAAGAGGTGGCGTCTTATAGATGGATCGCCCTTCGGCGAAAGGAATGCAAGGTGGCGGCCCCTGGCCGATTAGAACAGGGGCGGGATACGCATTCAGTGCCCGAGGTTGCATGGCCCAAAAACGTTTGCATCTGCGTGAGCGCCCTGGCCGACAACGGCCTACCTCCTGGCGATGGCACGCAGACGTCAAGCCACGCTACGGCTCCGCGCCTTCCGGGTTAGAAGGCATGTTGTACCGACCGGCGGCGTCCACTGGGCGTCGCCGGTTTTTTGTGTCGTGGTTCACAGATTCCCCCAGCCGTTGTACTATCCGTCTCGAAACTTCCACGGACAGGATTGCCATGCACCGGAATGCAATGGCGCGCGCCACCCGGCGTGCCGCGCTGATGACTCTGACACTCACCGCTCTCCCGCTGATCGCAACACCGGCGATGGGCGACGGGAACCTCCCCGATGATCCGGAACATGCCTCCGACTGGATGGCGCATTCGGACATCGACGATTTCGAGGGCCGGGGAGCCTTCCTCAAGTTCGGCTACGAGGTCATCGAAACCGATGAGCTGGCGGAACGGTTCGATGAGTACACTCTGGTCGACGTGCGCACGGAGATGGAGCATGAAGCCCTCCACATCGAGGGCTCCCATCATGCGGATGTCTACGATGAGGACTTCGCCGATCAGCTGAAGGCCCTCCGAGAACAGACCGATGAGCCCATCGTGGCGTACTGCAACGGGCGCACTTGCTACAAGGCCTACAACGCCGCTATCTCTGCGCGAGAGGCGGGGATCGAGGGCGTGAAAGCCTACGATTCCGGCATTCTGGAATGGGCCATGCACGCGCCCGAGACGGTGCGCCTGATGGGTGAATCCGTGGACCAGGCGACGCTGGTGGAACATCTGGAATCCGGTATGGACGGGCGTTCCATGGATCCGATGACCTTTGCCGAGATGGCCCAGTCCGAACATACCCGGGTATTCGATATTCGGGCGGACCATGAACGGCATACCCGTCTGTTTCCGATGAACGAGGAATACCACTCGCTGGAACATATCGACCGTTTGGTGGCATCGATCCGGCAGGCCGATACCAATGGCCACGAAGTGCTGATCTATGACGAGGCCGGCAAACAGGTCCGTTGGGTCGGCTTTGTTCTGCAGGCCGAAGGGATCGACAACTTCACTTACATGGAAGGTGGCGTCCACCGGTTCTATCGGGACGTCGTTTCCACGGACTGACCGACCGGAACTCACTCGAATCTCGCGACGGCCCGCGACCAACGATAGCAAGGAGGCTGTTATGCCCAAATTCCATGTTCTCTCCCGACTGGGCGCTGGTCTGATCCTGGCCGCGGCCGCAGCCCCGGCGACCGCGGTCGACATCGAAATCGGCGGCCAGGGCTGGGCCGCCTCGCCGGGCGGCGACATCCAGCACGAGGGCGACGAATGGTCCCTGGGCGGTTCGGAAGACGGCCTTGGCATGGATCGCAGCACCGCCTTTCAGGGTGAATTCGAGCTGCGCCATGGCATCCCGTTCGTTCCCAATGTCCAGGCCCGCCATTCGCGATTCTCGACCGACGGGGACGGTGAGGTGACCGCTGAACGCGAGTTCGCCGGCGAGACGTTCCAGATCGGTTCGGATGTCGCCACGGATTTCGATCTCGATATGACCGACCTGATCCTTTCCTATCGCATCCTCGATCGGATGCCGACGGTGGATCTGGATCTGGGCGTCCATGTGCGGCATTTCGACGGCAGCGTGCAAGCCGAAGGGGATTACGGCGTTCGGGGCGAATCGAGCTTTTCCGCTCCGGTCCCCATGCTTTATGCGCGCGGCACGGTGGATCTTCCGCTGACCGGTGTGTCGCTGAAAGGCGAGGGCAGTGCCATCGGCTATGACGGCCACATGCTGCGGGATCTTCGGGCAGCGGCCCGATACACCTTCGACTCGGGGGTCGGACTGGAGCTTGGTTACCGGGAATTCAGGCTGGACATCGACGACCTCGATGATGTGACCGCGGACATTCGAATGGACGGCCCTTACGCGGGGGTGCGCATGACTTTCTGATCGAACGGGCCCGCGGGATCTTCTCTCCTCCCATCCTTTCCGGGAGCTTAGCCGTGGCTTATCCGCCACGGCTTTTTTTTGCAGGGGTCAGGCCAGCATGGCGTTGGCAGGGGTCAGGCCAGCATGGCGTTGATCGCCTGCATGCCCGCTCGATCTTTCTCCCAATCCAACTCGCCGTCGCTGGATTGCGCAACGCGCTGGACGGCGGGCAGTGTTTTCCCCGTCTGCTCCTGCCAGTGGGTGAGCGGTGATCCCTTGGGCGGCCGGCTTTCGATGTCCGCGGCCTGCAGGACGTCCAGATAGGTTACGGGGTCCGCTTCGGACGGCGATCGTTCGACATCGGTGTACCCGGCCACGGCCTGGATGGTCTCGGAATCGAAATTCCATCGCTGGAGAACGAGGGCCGAGAGTTCTTCGTGGATAAACGCGCAGACGGCGTACAGCAGTTCTTCGTTGCGATAGATCACCGGGTACTGATTGATCTCGGCCAGAACGGGCAGGGCGCCCACGTTGTGTACTAACCCGGTCAGCAGTGCCTTATCCGCGTCCAGGTGGTCGAAGCACCGGGCCAGCAGGTGCGACAGGGCGGCGACCTGAATCGAGTGGCGCCAAAAAGCGTTGATGTAGTCGTTTACCACCGGGTCGTGGTCTTGCCGGAACACGGCATTCATCGCCATCGTCATGATGCTGCGGCGTGCTTGCGACAGCCCCATACGGGTGATGGCCATCTTGACGGTTGGCACCTTCTCCATACCGCAATAGGCGGGGCTGTTGGCTTGCTGTATCAGGCGAGCACTCATTCCCGGGTCTTTCTGCGCGATGCGCGCCACCTCCGCGATATCGTACTCATCCGCCTCAAAGGCTCGAAGGGCTTCCGCCGCATTGGACGGAAAAACCGGTACCCGAATGCGATTATTCTGGACCTTGCTGCGGATAAGCTCCAGAAATTCCCGGACTTCGCCCCGCCCTGATTCCTGATTACCCAACACATCTTTCACAAAGTCCCTGCGCCGGTTCCCCAGCTGAATTTCTCGGTGATCCATTCCTGTTTGCTCCCTCGGCGTTCCAAGTCGTCCGGATTGTACCCGGCAACCACACGACGCGACGACCCCACGTTCGTTAGGCAAAAAGAAAGGGGGCCAGTGGCCCCCTTTTATACGGCTCTTTACACCTTCGAACAGGTACCTGTTAGAACGGCACGTCGTCATCATCAAGGGGGCCACCCGCAGCCGAATAGTTCGGCCCGCCGTCATCACCACCGGCCTGCGCATTGGCTGCCGGAGCCGTGTTACCGCCGGCATTGCCGGTATCCTGACCACCGCCGCCGCGCTGACCGAGCATCTGCATGTCGCTCGCCACGATTTCCGTGGTGTAGCGATCGTTGCCGGACTGGTCCTGCCACTTGCGCGTCTGCAGCTTGCCCTCGATGTAGACCTGCGATCCCTTGCCCAGATACTGGGCAGAAATGTCCGCGAGACGGCCGAACATCACGATGCGATGCCATTCGGTGTTCTCGCGCTTCTCCCCACTCTGTTTGTCGGTCCACTGTTCGGTCGTGGCGATCCGCATGTTCGCGACGGACGTGCCGCCGGGGGTTTCGCGCTTTTCGACATCGGCCCCGAGGTTGCCCACGAGGATGACCTTGTTGACGCCTTTTGCCATTTTGATGACTCCTTCTGCATTGCTTTTGAACGAGGTATCGACGTTTCCACCCGGCATTAACCGTAGGGGCCGGGCGGTGCATTCCGGTGGTTCATTCCCCGTCCTGCAACGCCGATGGATTCATCGTAGCAAAGATGATCGCCTTGTCGATTTTTTGAAACCCGATTTTCAGAAAATTTTTCCACCCGCCTTGCGTACCGCTTCGCGTATGGCATCCGCGTTTTCGGCCGGCACCCGAATGGTCATCCGAACCTCGGACTTGCGTTTCTCTTCCTTGCGCCACCGCTTGACGTACGTCTGAAAAGAACCGATCACGTCAGGATGGATTTCACCGATGTCGCGTGCCACATAGCCATCCGTGATCCGAACTTCCGCGTCGTCGGGGATTTGATCCGTGGCATCCAGCCACTTTTCCTCCTCGCGCCACTCTTTCTGCCCGGCATTGCGGAACTCGATGATCGTCTCATCATGGAACACGCCTTCCGGCCACCACTCCTCGTCGTCGTAGAAGCGCCGGAACTCGGCGCCGGTCATCTTGATGCTTGCCATTGTTTACCTCTTCAACTTGCGAATCGTGCGTTTAATGCGCCGATCGATGTCCCACCAGGGAATCGGCTGTTCCTGCAAAAAAGGGGTCTGGACCCAGCGGCCGTTCTCGACCCACTGAAGGCGGCCGTCCGGCATCACCCGGTGATACGCGGTGGTGACGACCCGGCATTCGTCGCAGATCCCGGCGCTCTCGAGAACGTGGGTGTCGGCGACCGGCGTACGGTGCAGGATGCGGGTCTTTTCCGTTGGCACCTGCTCCCCGCATTCATTGCAATGCACGGCCAGCTCGGTCACCTTTTGCCCTTCGGGTAGATGCAGGGGCAGCACCTCCACCGGGCTTTTTCCCTGTTCGATGATTTCCGTGGTTCGGGCGCTCAGCATCGTGCCCTCCTGATGCCTGTTATTTGCCCCGAGTGTATCGAATCGGATTGTTTACGCGATTTTTTTCACGGGGCCGGTTCAGCCAATCCGGACGCCTGCAAAAGAAATCGCGTACCTGTGTCGTTTGCCTATAATGCGCGGCGCAGATCGGGCGGCATCCATCGCTCGAAATCGGTACACTTCGCAAACAGCGCACCAGGCGGGTGCGCAAGGAAAGGAGAGGATCTCAATGGAACACGATGCATCACTGAACACCCTGGCCGGGTCGGTCCCGGAAGGGTCTCGTCTCGGCCTGATCCGGAATCTCATCGAGGCGATCGGGCCGGAGTCCTTGCCGGAGTCGGCTCGGCTGACCGGGGATACCGCCGTCCCGCCCACCATCGAATCCCTGATGGCGGGACTGACTCGTCGTTCCCCGGCCGGCCAGGCGCGTTGGCTGGTCCGCGTGCTGGGCGAGGATGACGCCCGGCGGGCACTGGAGGGCGCGCAGCGCGTCTCCTTCGAACAGGGGAGGGCGGCGTGATGGGCTGCGCCGGAAACTGCATCGCGTGCGAACTGCATAATGGCCGCACTCAGGTCGTGCTGCCGGACGGTCCGGATGGCGGCCTGCTGGCGGTCGGTGAAGCGCCGGGGGCCGATGAAGATGCCCATGGGGTCGGCTTCATCGGAGCCGCCGGCAAGACGCTGGAAAAGGAGATTGCCACGACGCTGGGGCTCTCCCGGCAGTCCTGGGCCCGGGCCAACATCGTTCGGTGTCGGCCACCGGACAACCGCCGCCCGCGAGCCGCGGAAATCGACACCTGCATGGGCTGTCTCGATCAGACGCTCGACACCAAGCGGCCTTCCGTGATTCTCGCGGTCGGCGAAACCGCGGGCCGGATCCTGGCCGGTGGTGACATCCGCAGCGGGGCCTATCTCCCGCAGGTCGAAACCATCGTCTCCCGGGCAATGGGGGCCACCGAATCCATGGATCGTGCCTTGCCGGCCTACCGCTCGATCCCGGTCGTTCCAATGCCTCACACGAGCGGACTGGCCTGGAACCGCCAGTTCGACGGGGCCCTCGGGCGTCGACCGATCGCGGCACTGGGTCGGGATGCGATCCGCGTGGCCGGGTTCCTGAATCGGGCGGTGGCTGCGTGAACACGCATACCCCGTTGCCACAGGGCGGGGTCAAGGCCTGCGCGGACTATCTGCGCTCGCTGGTCTGGGACGGAACACTGCCCGTCCCACTGGAGCCCATCACGGAGATCATCCAGACGGACGCGAACCTTGCTCTGGCCGTCGAGGTATCCGCGACGGAGAGGCGGGTCTGGCTCGATGCCCGGGGCCCGCAGGACATCCAGCTGCGGCTCCCCGCCGAGTGCTCGACGACGAACACCCGTCTGTGGACCGCGTGGTCCATTGGAATGCTGACCCTGGGGCATTCTGTCCCTTCGGTCGGGCAGGCACGTTTTGCGCCGGAGCCCGAGGCGGCCCCCTGCATTCGGGCCGCGTCGCGCTTCGCTGCGGAGTTGCTGGTGCCGCGCGCCGAGCTGGTTCAGGCCCTGGAGCGAGAGACGGTGCCTTCGCTCGAATCGCTGTTCCTCGTGCCGTCGGAGGTGCTGGCGTACCAGATGGCGGATGCCGGCCTGTCGTCTATCGTTCGTTAAGAAAACGCACGGCCAGGCCGTGATCTTCAACCCGAACGATTTCCGCCTGCACTTCCGGCGTCTGATCCAGTGAAACATCCGGTGGATCGCCGAGCTCCGCCGGCTGAACGGCCAGCCGTTCGCCCGGCTCGCGGGTCTTCAGCTTGGGTAGCTCCGGGGCATCGCAGTCACTCCACTCGAGAAACGCGCCCCCGTGGGAAAGATCCCGGGTTTCCAGATGAAAGGTTCGTCCCTGCACGTCGGTCACCAGGACCGGCACGCTCATGGGGATTCGAGGGTGGCTGCGGTCGGGATGGTCCTTGTCGTCAAAAAGCATGGTGTTCGTCCTCTTCCTCCTGAAACTGGATGGCAAGCCCCCCGACCTCCTGACGCACAACGCGCGCGCACACGATGGGCGCTTCTTCCTGCTCGCCCCATTCCTGCGCCTGAATCCAGACTTCTTCGCCGACCTCGAGACGCTTGAGCCGTGCGATCTCTTTCGGGCCGCAGAGGTTGCAGACGAGGAAAGCCCCGCCCTGTGAGATGTCCCGGGTGAACAGGGTGAATGCCTGTCCGTCCCGGTCGGTCACCGTGACGGTCACGTTGAGCGGGATACGGGGGTGGTGTCGCCGGATCGGCTGATCCGTGGCAGACGTGTCTTCGGGGTAATCCAGAGGGGATCGCAGCATCCGGCTGCCTCCTTCCGTCCGTGGTCGGTGGCGACATTATCGCGTCCTTCGTTCGCGTTGTCAGCCGTCCGGCGCGAGTGGCCCGGAGGTGGGCATGAAAGCCTCCCACCCCGGCCAGCCGAAAATCACGGTTTGCAGACCGATAATCGCCAGAACACCCCCGAACAGCATCACCCAATAGCCGGGCGACCGGAAATGCTCGAACACGGGAACCGTGGGATCGCTGGCGGAATAGGGGTTCACGGCCATCGAAACCCACAGGATCCAGAACAGGATCGCGATGTGCATGCCGGCCGCGATGAACTGCTCGACCAGTACGGCCCAGGCGCCGACACCGATCAGAAAGACAAAGGTGACCCACTGCACGGGGTGGTGCGGCCAGAAGGTGAAGACCTGGCGGAAGGCGTCGGGGATGGTTCTCGGGATACCGTGTTGCTCCATTACTGTTCCTTTGCGGCGTTCGCCAGGCGGTGCAGGGCGCCCGCCAGACGTGGATCGTCCATGGTTTCAGCGGCCTCGGCCAGCCGTTCCCGTCCGGTATCGGGGATGTGCCGCTTCGGCATTTCCTTCGGCGAATCGAATACCGCGGGCCGCTGGTTGGTCAGCCGGGTCAGGACCTCGTCCACGGGGAACCCGGCGGCCTCCGCCGTGGAGCGGATCTCGCGCGCCTGAAACCGGATCTCGGTTGCCAGTGCCCGCGTCCGGCAGACCATCACCAGGGTTTTGCCGCGCAGCGAGGGCTGGAGATCGCCCGTTCGCAGGCCGTCCGGGAACAGGGGGCGCAGCACGTCGATCAGTCCCCGCTCCCGATCCACCATACCCGCCAGCTCTTCGGGGATGATGCTACCCAGGTGTCGGGGTGTGAGTCGCGCCATCCTTCAGCTCGCCTCCGCTTCCTCGTCCTCGTGGATCGCGATGTCCGATGCCTCGATCGCAGGCAAGACGGACAGGACACGATCCCGGATCGCATCCATTGTATCCGGGTCCCCGGCAACGCGGAGCATCAATTTACCCGCCGAGGTTCGGGCGATGGACGTGACTTTGATCTCCTCAGCCATCAGGCGAGGCCCGATGTCGCCGGGATGCACACGCTGGTCTCCAGGCTCTTTGGTGACGTCCGGCATTTCAACCTGAAACGGCATACGCCCGATCTCCTGTTCGGATTGCTGCATGGGATGTTACCTGACCGCGCTTTTCTGTCGATTTTTGGCACAAAAAAACCCCTGACCCGAATGGGCCAGGGGTGTCGCTCAGAGGAGATATTCTCCTTTGCGGTTGCGGGCGATCACCTCGTCCCGCAGGGCGGACAGGATGGCCCGCTTTGCACCATCACGGTCCAGATCGAAGTCCCGACCGATCTGCTGCAGCAGGTCGTCTTCCGCCATCGGCCCGTTGCTTTCCAGCAACGCCCGAATGCGACGCTGGCGGTCGTTGCGGGGCGACTTGGCCTTACGTGCCGGTGTGGCTTTCTTCTTCGCCCGGTGCCGGGTTCGGATGGCCGACATGACGGCCTTTTCCGCCTCCGCCGCCTGATGCGGCGTGACGGTCTGGCCGGACGCCACGGCGTCGGCCGGCGGATCCTCCAAGGGGCCACCCATGACCGCGGCGATCATCGGGTCCGCGGCATTGCGGGCCCGCTCCGCCATCTTCTTGTGACGCCGCAGGGCCTCCCAGTCGTTTCGCTCGAGGGCCAGCCAGGCCCATGCCCAGTGGGCCTTGCGAACAGCGTTCCAGGCGGCCCGCTGCTGGACGGCCGGATCCTTTTCCGGCGCCTCTTCGGGCTCCGGCATCCGCCAGCCCGCAGACTGCATCGCTTCCACGGTTTCCCGTGCTTCTTCTTCGGTCACACCCCACTCGGGGAGACCGACCTGATGGTGATGGTCGTGGTTCTCCATTCTTCACGTCCTCCGTTAAAAAACCCTCCCGGTGATACCGGTAGGGCGTTGTGGTGATACCAGGATGGGACAACGCCTCGTTATCGAGGCATGTCGTTGGTTTCGGCGTGAAATATCAGCCCGACAGCGGATCCCGATCTACGGGATGAATGACGTCACGCAGGCGATGTTTGATGACGGACGCATGGTGCGGGTCGCTCACCCAGTCCGGTTCTTCCCCCAGGATTTCCCGGGTGACCGTCACCTTGTGCGGCTGATCCGCCGACCACTGCTGCCACATGAGCAGTGCGAAGTGGACCGTACTGCGCTCGATCGGATCGAGCTCCAGGCGGGCTTCTGGCGAGAAGTTCAACCGCTCGCAGAGTTCGTCGATCTGCCCGAAGCTCAAGAGCTCCCATTCGCAGAGTTCCCGGAACCCGGGGCGTTGATGGAACATTTCTTGAATCGCCCGCAGGGCTGCGATGATCAACGGAATTTCCTTCCGACCGAAGCCCACGGTGATCGTGTCCTTCTGTGACTGCCTGGACATGGCTTTCTCCTAAAAGGGCCCCTCGGTCCTGTACCGAGGGGCGTTTACGTTGAATGAATAACCTTCAGGCGTGGGCACGATCGCCCAACGAAACGACACCGGCAGGCATCATCCCGGCCATGGCCGGGTCTTCATCCCGGTTCACGTCCGCCAGCTGGCGGGCGCGTTCCAGGTCCTGCCCGATGAACATCCGAAGCGCCGCTTCGCGACCCTTCTTCAGCTCAATCGGATCGATGTCGACCAGATCGTGATCGGCCACGTCCTCCAGCCACTCCATGGCGGCATCCAGACTGTCACTCAGCGGACCCCGCTCGGCGAAGGCCTTGCAGCCCCGCACGCGACGGGCCACCGCTTCGTGCAGCATGGGCCGGTACAGGGCCATCCCATCATCCTGGATGATGGTCTGGACGGTGCCGGCCGCCAGGCCCCAGGAAGTCCGCTCGAACTCCCATTCGGCTCGCGACCCCAGCTCCCAGACGGCGTCGAAGCAGGTGTACCCGCTCACCAGCTCCTCCAGGATCTGCGCACCGCGCAGAGTGGACACCTCCAGGGCGCCGTCTTCGTTGCGCACGAGGGCGGCCATGGGCAGTGCATCGAGATCATCCCCGAAGCCCTGGGCCATCTTCAGATCGTTCTCGATCCGATCCAGACCCTCCGCATCGGCGGTGTGGGTCAGCTTGCCCCAAGCGTTCAGGGGCAGGGTGTTGTCTTCGTAGAACATGATGTTTCTCCTGAAATGAAGCCCGGGGCCTCCCCCGGGCATGGTTGGTGGTTGGGATTACGTGGCCTGGCTGCGCTGGGCGTCGTACTGACGGATCCCCCAGATGATCGCTACGCAGGCCTTGATGAATCCTTCCGAATATTCCTCAAGGCGCACTTTCCAGAATTCCGTAAAGATTTCCTTGCCTTCGTATTCGAAGTTGTGGACGGCATCGCGGCCCCGGGCTTCCCCTTCGTCCGCGAACGGCAAAAGATCATCCTCGACCGCCCGAAGAAGGCCTTTCGGATTTTCCACCTCGGGGGCGGCATCCCTGGCGAACTCCATGACCACTTCCTCGAATTTCTCGGGGGAGTAGTGACGGATGCCGTGCTGAGAATCGGCAGCAACGCACTTCTCCGCCCAATATCCCAGCGACAACGTCATGGGGTCCCCATGAGCGCCTTGCCGGAAAAACAACGTCATGGGGTCCCCATGAGCGCTTTGCCGGAAAAACTCGAACATATCGGGCAGCCGGCAAAACACATAGGTGCCCAGGTCGCCGCTGATGGCGATATACCCCGGCCACGTCGTCAGCGTGAAGCTGTTGATGACGGTATTCGGGGCGCTGAACCGGATGCTCCGGTACTCGCTCTCGTCCTTTTCAATCGTCATCTGGTGTGCTGCCAGTCGTTTGATGACGTCTTTCACGAGATTTTCGTGCTGTTGTTTCATGTTTCTCTCCTGAAAAGAGCCCCGGAGCCTCCTCCGGGGCTGGATTGAATGGATGTCTTCAGGCCACCTTTTCGCGGTGACCCGGTTCGATCCGCCCTCCGTTTTCACGAAGGACGACCCGAGCCAGCATTCGAAGAGCTTCTTCGAACGTCCGGCACTCGGCACCCATGCGGTCGCGGCACCACTGGATGCCGTCCTCGGACGGCATGAAGTAGGCCACCGCCGTGTTGTCGAGCAGTTTCCTGATGCCGTAATGCCACTGCTCGTCGGGCGTGCCGATCGGATTCCGAATCGGTTCGTCGTCCTTGAAAGTGATCAATTCGATCTCCTCCTCGGGGACGTAGAGGGTCATATCCTCCAGGTGCCGTGTGAGAATCCGGTCCTGTTCGTTGATTGACCGGACCCAGATCAGGGACCCCAGGTGATGGCGATACGCTTTCATGGCGACCTCCAGACAAGCAGACCCCCGGCCCGGGGTCTGCATGAATCAACAGACCCCGGAGCCGCGGGGAAACTACTCAGGAAGCGCGACGACGGCGCGGTGCCGCCGTCCCATAAAACCCTTCCACCGCGATTTCGAAGAGAATCCTTCGGGTCTGGTGGAGGGTCATGGGAACCAGGTCTTCGGCGTCCCAGACTTCGGAGGTGAAGTGGGACGAACGCACGCGGGACGGCTGAACGAACCAGCAATCCCCACCTCGGTATTCGAGGTAGGTGTAATTGCCGTCCGTTTCCGCCACGGGCCAGTACGCCGGCATCGAACCGGTGTAATGGTGAACCGCGAGCGTGAAGAGGACCTGCTTGGGAATCTCGATCACGATGGCGGTCGAGATCCCCGTCTTTGATGTCACCGGGACCGTGATCATGTGGTCCTGGATATTCGGTGCGATCGGGGGGATCGCACGGAGTGGACTGCTCATGGCGTGACCTCCATAAAAAAGGGGTCACGCACCCGCCGGGGTACCGTGACCCCGTTGGGTGATAAGATGTTGGGCGTTTTGCCCCTGGACCGAAGTCCGCCGCCGTTACCCAGGCGTTGGGTGGTTACTGCCTCGGACGCTACCGTTTCCGGCGAAATCCGTCAAACCCCGTGCGCGTTTCGCGCCCGCGAAAATGGCGTTTTTGCCCCCGGACGGTAAACTGAACCCTGAATCCATACGGTACTGAATGCCATGCCCGAAGCCCTGACGATCCGTTGCCCTATTTATGCGCCGCCGGATCACGTCCAGGAAGTTGAGGAGCGCGCACTGGCTTCCGATTTCCTTCTGAACTATCCGTCCCTGATGAATGCGGAAGTCGTCGTCGAGCGCAACGAAATTGATGAGATGGAGGTGTTCTTTTCCGGCGGCGATCTTCCCGACGTGCGTGAAATCTATCGCGTGGTGAGCCGGATGCTCGAGGACCTGGAAGGGGGCGAAATGGACCACCTGTTCGAAGAGGACGAAGAGGATAACTGAGGGACGTGCGCGCTCTGCGTCCCGTCTTAGAGCCCTCCCCTTTTAGATTGAAATGACAGGGAGGCCGGCCACTTCCGGCCGGCGAGGGCGGGGAGGCCGGGTCTTCACCATAAGCTCACCTGGCCATGCCACCTGACCATAAGGGTCGACTTCCCGCAGACACACCGCCAGCTGGCGGCGGGAAAGCCCCAGGTGTTCCGCCGTCTGCTCCCGCGTCAGACCGAGATCGTGCGCCAGACGCCGCAGGTCCGCCAGCGAGATTGCGCGCTTACGGTCTCTCAAACCGCTACCTGCAGCTTGATCGCCGGATGCGGATCATAGCCGTCGACCCGAATGTCGTCTTCCCCGAACGCGAACAGGTCGGTGACCTCCGGGTTCAGGTGCAGCTTCGGCAGTGGCCGGGGCTCACGGTCCAGCACGGTCTCCGCCGCCTCGAAGTGGTTGTGATAGATGTGGGCGTCACCGAGCGTGTGGATGAACTCCCCGGGCTTCAGGCCCACGGCCTGCGCGATCAGGTGGATCAGCAGGGCGTACCCGGCGTAGTTGAAGGGCACCCCTATCATGACGTCCGCCGACCGCTGGTATAGCTGACACGACAGCTTTCCGTCCGCGACATAGAACTGGAACAGGGTGTGGCACGGCGCCAGGGCCATGCTGCCTTCAGCGGCATTTTCGTGCGGCTTGAGATCGTCATCCGGCAGGTCCGAGGGGTTCCAGGCCGAAATGACGTGGCGCCGGGAGTCCGGAAACCAGCGCAGGTTGTAAAGCAGTTCGGTGATCTGATCGATGCCGGTGCCGGGCTCACCGTGCCGGCCGCCCCAGTTGCGCCATTGGTGGCCGTAAATGGGGCCGAGGTCACCGTTGTCGTCCGCCCACTCGTCCCAGATGGTCGCGTTCAGATCCCCGATGTTCGTGGACCCCGAGAGAAACCACAGGATCTCGCGGGCGGCGGCCTTCCAGTTCGTTTTCTTCACCGTCACCAGCGGAAAGTCTTCCTCCAGGTCGAATCGCATCTGGTAGCCGAAGACCGAGCGGGTGCCGGTGCCGGTTCGATCCGGGCGATCCGTCCCTTTCTCGAGGACGGTGGCTGTCAAGGAAGTTGGCACATTGGGTCATGCGGCCTCTAATGCCGGCTCCGGGTTGAGGTGGACCGCCTCGACGGGCGTCCAGTCACGGACCGGTCGGCCACCCCAGCGTTCCGGTTTGGCAGCCCTGGCCTGTTCGTAGCGATGCTTGCGGCGTGCCAGGAGATGGCGGTCCCGGCCCCGATGGCGCTCGGCCGGCGTGACATACTGGATGGCGCTGTGCCGGTGCTCGTGGTTGTACCAGTGGACGAAGTCCAGGACCCACTGGCGGGCCGCTTCTAGGTCGTCAAAGCCGTCCGGCGGATAGCTTGGCCGGTACTTCGCCGTCCGGAACAGCGCTTCGGAGTAGGCGTTGTCGTTGGAGACCCGGGGCCGGCTGTGGGAGCGCGTGACCCCCAGTTCCTCCAGACGGGCGCACAGCGTGGCGCCCTTCATGGCGCTGCCATTGTCCGCATGCAGCACCAGAGGCCGGTGGGCCACGCCCTCGCGCAACACGGCGCGTTCGATGACGGTGCGGCTGTTGGCCGCACTCTCGGTCCCGAAGACCTCGAAGCCGGTCACCTTCCGGCTGAACAGGTCGATGATGAGATAGAGGTAGAAGAACTGCCCCCGGATCCGGGTAGGCAGATAGGTCACATCCCAACTCCAGAGTTGATTGGGGCCAGTGGCGGTGTGCCGTCGTGGCGGGCCGGGGTTGTGGGGCGCCGCGGCCCGCCCCCGGCGCTGCTGCTCGCCGGCGGCTCGCAGAAGGCGGTAGAAGGTGGATTCCGAAGCGAGGTAGCGGTCCTCCTCGTCCAACAGGCGTGGCACGATTTGCCCCGGTGGCAGACTGGCCCATGCCGGCCGATGGCAGACGGCCAGGACCTCGTCCCGCTCGGCTTCGGTGAGCGCGTTGGACGGCGATGGCCGCACCGCGTGCCGGCGGCCATCGACGCCACCGGTTTTCCAGCGGCGATAGGTGTTCAACCCAATGCCGAGCTCGACACAGGCCGGGGCGAGGCGCGCCCCCTCGGCCCGCGCCTCGTCGACCAGCTTGATGGCCTGTTCGCGATCCGGGGCGCTGGTCATGCGTCCTCGTCCCCCCAGATCGCGTTCGCTTTTTTTCGCAAGGTCAGCAGAGCGGCGGTCTCGGCCAGTGCCGACTCCTTGCGCTTCAGCTCCTTCTCGAGTTCTTTCGACCGTTGGCGCTCAGTGCGAACCTGCTCCCGCTCCTGCCGCGCCGATGCGTCGGCGGCATCGTTGGCCTGCTCACAGCTCGCGCGCCAGCGCTGGAGCTGTTCGGGATACAGACCCCGTCGGCGGCAGTACTCCGCCACCTCGGCCTCGGACAAGGGCGCCGTCTCCAGCACGGCATTGAACTTGTCCCGGGAGCTCCAGCCCTCGGGCTCCGGGCTGCTGTCCGGCAACAGCCGACCCTGCTCGCGGGCCTTCCGGCGCCAGTTATACAGCGTGGCGGCCGAGATCCCTTCTTCATCGGCCAGCTGAGCCACGGTCCGGTTATGCGGCGGCAGCAGCTTCTTCAGCACCGCCTCCTTGCGTTCATCCGAGTACTTCACAGGAACCTCTCTTCGCCCCCGGTCGTTGATAACACCCTAACATCGGGTGAGGTTCCAACTAGCCTGACAGTGGGGGA
>NZ_AUAG01000004.1:0-132970 GCF_000428605.1 Thioalkalivibrio sp. ALE19 | reverse complement strand
CCTACAGGGAGGAGGTCGAACCCTGGCCCCGGCAGGAGGCCGGCCCTCCGGCCGATTTTGCGTCCGGCCAATCGCCTGCGCCGGGTCGGCGAGGGGGCTCGCCTCCTACGCGGAGGCCGAACACGAAATCGCCTCAGTCGGCGCGGCGCAGGAACGGGCGCTGGCCGGACTGCACGGCGCGGCGGATAAAGTCCGCACGGCCGCTTTCGCGCTGGTTGACCTCGTCCGCGCACTGCGACGGCTCATAGGCCGCGGCCGAGAGCATCACTTCCAGTTCGGCGACGTCTACCTTCGGATCGGTCAGCTGGTCGGAGGTGACGTTCAGGTGGCGCCCCACCTCCCAGAACATGCGTGGATTCCACATCTTGGTCTGCACGCGCGGCGAGTTGAACAGTTCGACGCAGCGCTGATTGATCTGTTGCTGATCCATGGGGTACTCCGGTCACGGTTTTCAGGACGCCGGGGAATCTAGCGAAGCCGGCGCGGCAATACAAGCCATGCGGACTATTCCACGGTGACGGACTTGGCCAGATTGCGCGGCTGGTCCACGTCGGTCCCCTTGAGCACGGCGGTGTGATACGCGAGCAGCTGCAACGGGATCGCGAAAAGAACGGGGGCGATCCACGGGTTCAGCGGGCCGTCGTGGGGCATCCCGACCCAGGTGTCATCCGGGCCCAGAGCGCGTGCCGCCGCCTCCTCGCCGATCACGATCAGCTCCCCGCCGCGGGCCCGTACCTCCTGCAGGTTGCTCGCGAGTTTCTCCAGCTGGGCGTCATCCGGCGCGACCGCAATGACCGGCATTTCGGCGTCCACCAGCGCCAGGGGCCCGTGCTTGAGCTCACCCGACGGGTAGGCCTCGGCATGGATGTAGGAGATCTCCTTCAGCTTCAGGGCGCCTTCCAGTGCAATCGGGTAATGCACCCCCCGCCCCAGGAACAGCGCGTGGTGGCGTTCCACCAGATGCTCCGCCACCAGCGCGAGGCGCCCGTCCAGCTGCAACGCGGCGTCGGCCATTGCCGGCAGGGACTGGAGCGCCCGGATACCGTCCTGGCGGTCGGCGGCCCCGAGCCGCGCGGTGCGCGCCGTATCGCCGAGCAGGAGCACCAGGACGGCCAGCGCGGCAAGCTGGGTGGTGAAGGCCTTGGTGGAGGCGACGCCGATCTCGGGGCCGGCCTGGGTCATCAGGACCAGGTCCGCGAGCCGGGCCATGGTGCTCTCGGGTACGTTGCAGATGGCCAGCCGCGCGGCGAAGGGCTCTTCACGCGCCTGGCGCAGGACCGCCAGGGTGTCAGCGGTTTCCCCGGACTGCGACAGCACCAGCAGGAGGGTCCCGGGAGCGACCACATGCCGGCGATAACGGTATTCGCTGGCCACCTCCACCTGTGCCGGCATGCCGAGATAATCCTCGATCCAGTACCGCGCCACCATGCCCGCGTGATAGCTGGTGCCGCAGGCGACGATCTGCACCGAGGTGACGTCGCACAACAGACGGTCGGTGTCCGGGCCGAGCAGATTCGGCAGCACGCCGTCGTGGCCGAACCGTCCGGCCAGGGTGTCGGCCAGGGCGCGGGGCTGCTCGTGGATCTCCTTGAGCATGAAATGGCGGTAATCGCCGCGATCGGCGATGGTCACCTCGCAGCGGGTCTCGCGCGCCTCGCGGGTGACCGTGTTGCCACGGGCATCCTCGATCTCGACGCGATCGCGTCGCAGGACCGCGATGTCGCCTTCTTCCAGATCGATGAACCGCTGGGTGACCGGCAGCAGTGCCTGCATGTCGGACGCCGCAAAGTTCTCGCCGATCCCCAGACCGATCAGCAGGGGCGACCCATGACGGGCGACGATGACCCGGTCCGGTGCATCGGCCACGGTGACGGCCAGCGCCCACGCCCCCTGGAGTCGGGCGCAGACGCCGCGCACGGCCGCCACCGGTTCGTCCCCGGCAGCCAGCGCCTGTTCGATCAGGTGGGCGATGACCTCGCTGTCGGTGTCGGATGCACAGTTCCAGCCATCGGCCGCCAGGGCGTCCCGCAGGGCCGCATGGTTTTCGATGATGCCGTTGTGGGCAATCGCGACGCGCCGGTCGCGCGACAGGTGCGGATGCGCATTCGCCTCGGAGGGCCGCCCGTGGGTGGCCCAGCGGGTGTGAGCCAGACCGGCCTGGCCCTGGAGCCCGGCCTGCGCGACCCGCTCCTCCAGCGCGGCGACCTTGCCCTCGGTACGAACGACGTCAATGCCGGCCGGGCGGGCGATCGCGACCCCCGCGGAGTCATAGCCCCGGTATTCCAGGCGGTGCAGGCCCTCGATCAGCAGCGGAACGATGTTGCGCTCGGCTATGCCGGTAACCAGTCCGCACATGGTTCAGTCCCCGTCTTCCGTTTCCCCGGTGCCGGCTTCGCCCGATTTCGGTTTCCGGGCCGGACGCTGCCAGCCTTCCACGGTCCGTGCCGGCGCCCGCGTCAGGGCCAGCGCGCCGGCCGGCACGTCGCGGCTGATGGTCGAGCCCGCGCCCACGGTCGCGCCCGCACCGATGGAAACCGGCGCGACCAGCGCGGTGTTGGAGCCGATGAACGCGTCCGCGCCAATCTCGGTGTGATGCTTGTTGGCCCCGTCGTAATTACAGGTGATGGTGCCTGCCCCCAGGTTGGCGCCGGTACCGACCCGCGCATCGCCGACGTAGGCAAGATGGTTGGCCTTGGCACCGGACTCCAGGCGCGCGTTTTTCACCTCGACGAAATTGCCGACCCGGGCGCCCTCGCCAAGATCGGCCCCCGGACGCAGGCGCGCGAACGGGCCGGCCTCGGCCCGCTCGCCGAGCCGGGCGCCCTCGACCACCGTATACGGCTGCAGCCGCGCGCCGGAAGCGATACGACAGTCACGCAGCACGCACCCGGCACCGATTTCTACATCATCGCCGAGGATCACCGTTCCCTCCACCACGACATTCACGTCCAGCCGGCAGTCGCGGCCGAACTCCAGCGTACCGCGGCAATCGAACCGGGCCGGGTCTGCCAGTGCCAGACCCTCACGCATGGATTCATCGGCGATCTCCCGCTGGAGCAGGCGTTCCTGCACCGCAAGCTGCGCCCGGTCGTTCACGCCCAGGACCGCGTCGGGGTCCTGGCTGTCGATCAGGGCCACCGACTGGCCCTCGCCCCGGGCCACCGCGACCACATCCGTCAGGTACCACTCGCGCTCGGCATCGGCCGGGGGCTCGCACGCACCCAGCCAGCGTCTCAGCGCCACCGCATCGCCCGCCAGGACCCCGGTATTGATGCGGTTCACGGCGGCCTCCGCAGCGTCCGTCTCCTTGTCCTCCACGATCCGCTCCAGATTGCCCCGCGCGTCTTCGATCAGGCGCCCGTAGCCACGGGGATCGGCCACCCGGGTACCAAGCACCGTGAGCGTCTCCCGCGTACGCGCACAGCCTTCCAGGTCTGCCAACGGGATCCGGGGCACGTCGCCATACAGCACCAGAACCCGCGCACCGTCGGGGATCCCCTCCAGGGCGCGGGCCACCGCGTGTCCGGTGCCCCCGGGATGGCCCTGGTCCACCCAGCGCAGGTCCTCTCGCTGCGCGAAGGCCGCCTGCACCGCCTCCCGGCCGTGGCTGACCACGACATGAACGGCGCTGGCCTCCAGCCGGTCCGCGCGCTCGAGCACGTGCGCCAGCATGGGTCGGCCACCCAGCGGCTGCAGCACCTTGGGCAGGGCCGAGCGCATCCGCGTGCCCTTGCCGGCGGCGAGTATGATCAGATGCAGTCGTTCCACAATTACCCTTCCATACCGAGATCCCGGCCGGGACCACAAACAACAAGGCCGCCCGAGAGAGGCGGCCTTGTGATCCTTCCCTGCCGTGTCTGCCGCCGGTTCAGCGGCGGCGACGCAGCTTTTCGATCATCTGCAGCCGGGCCGCGGCTTCCGCAAGCTCGGCCTGCGCCTTGGCATAATCGAAGTCGGCCTGCTTGTCGGCCAGGGCTTCCTCCGCCCGCTTCTTGGCCTCGAGCGCCTCGGCCTCGTCCAGGTCCTTCGCGCGGACCGCGGTATCCGCGAGCACCGTGACGTGGCGCGGCTGCACCTCCATCACGCCCCCGGAGACGAACACCGGCTGGGGCTCCGCCCCTTCCTTCTCCTGGATGCGCAGTTCGCCCGGATTCAGACGAACCAGCATCTGCAGGTGACCGGCATACACGCCGACCTCGCCTTCCTCGGCCGGGGCCGCGATCATCTCGGCCGTGCCGGAGTAGATCGACTCCTCGGCACTGACCACGTCCACATGCATTGTCATTGGCATGACAGGTGCTCCTTAGCCGAGTTTGTCGGCCTTCTCGACGGCTTCCTCGATGGTACCCACCATGTAGAACGCCTGCTCGGGCAGGTGATCGTACTCACCGTCCACGATGGCCTGGAAGGCACGAATGGTGTCCTTGAGCGACACGTACTTGCCGGGGGCGCCGGTGAACACTTCCGCAACGAAGAACGGCTGCGACAGGAAGCGCTGGATCTTGCGCGCCCGGGCCACGACCAGCTTGTCGTCTTCCGACAGCTCGTCCATGCCGAGGATCGCGATGATGTCCTTCAGCTCCTTGTAGCGCTGCAACGTACCCTGCACCGCACGCGCGGTGTCGTAGTGCTGCTGGCCGATGATCTGCGGATCCAGCTGACGCGAGGTCGAGTCCAGCGGGTCCACCGCGGGGTAGATGCCCAGCTCCGCGATCTGGCGCGACAGCACGACGGTCGCGTCAAGGTGCGCAAACGTCGTGGCCGGGGACGGGTCGGTAAGGTCGTCCGCCGGGACGTAGACCGCCTGGATCGAGGTGATCGAGCCCTTCTTGGTGGAGGTGATGCGCTCCTGCAGCACACCCATTTCTTCCGCCAGCGTGGGCTGGTAACCCACCGCGGAGGGCATGCGGCCCAGCAGCGCCGAGACCTCGGTACCGGCCAGGGTGTAACGGTAGATGTTGTCGATGAACATCAGCACGTCACGGCCTTCGTCGCGGAAGTACTCCGCCATCGTCAGACCGGTCAGCGCCACGCGCAGACGGTTGCCCGGCGGCTCGTTCATCTGGCCGTAGACCAGCGCCACCTTGTCGAGCACGTTGGAGTCGTTCATCTCGTGATAGAAGTCGTTCCCTTCACGAGTACGCTCCCCGACGCCGGCAAACACCGAGTACCCGCTGTGCTCGATGGCGATGTTGCGGATGAGCTCCATCATGTTGACGGTCTTGCCCACGCCGGCGCCGCCGAACAGGCCCACCTTGCCGCCCTTGGCGAAGGGGCAGAGCAGGTCGATGACCTTGATCCCGGTTTCCAGCAGGTCGGTTGATCCCGCCTGTTCGTCAAAACTCGGGGCCTTGCGATGGATCGACCATTTTTCTTCGGTCTCCACGTCGCCGGCCTCGTCCACCGGGCGGCCCAGCACGTCCATCACCCGGCCCAGGGTGCCCTGGCCCACCGGCACGGAGATCGGGCCCCCGGTATTGGTCACGGCGGTCTGGCGCTTGAGGCCGTCGGTGCTGCCCATGGCGATGGTCCGGACGATCCCGTCGCCCAGCTGCTGCTGGACCTCGAGGGTCAGGCCGTTTTCCAGCGTCAGGGCGTCGTAGACCCTGGGCACCTCGCCGTGGGGGAACTCCACGTCCACGACGGCGCCGATGATTTCGACAATCTTTCCAGAGCTCATGCGTTCAATCCTCTAAGTCGTAATTCTTGCCGCGTCGGGCCTGCCGGAGGCGGTCGCTAGACCGCCGCGGCGCCGCTGACGATCTCGGAAATCTCCTGCGTGATCGCGGCCTGGCGTGCCTTGTTGTAGACCAGCTGGAGGTCCTTGATCATCGTGCCGGCGTTGTCGGATGCCGCCTTCATCGCCACCATCCGCGCGGCCATCTCGCAGGCCACGTTCTCGACCACGGCCTGATAGATCAGGGATTCCACGTAGCGCTCGACGAGGGTATCCAGGACCTCGTAGGGCTCCGGCTCGTAGATGTAGTCCCAGTGGTATTCCAGTTCTTCGTCCGCGCTCGGCGCGGTCGGCAGCAGCTGCGTGACCTGCGGCTTCTGCGTCATGGTATTGACGAACTTGTTTTCCACCAGGACGACGCGATCGATCTTTTCCTCGCGGAAATCGTCCAGCAACACCTTCACGGTTCCGATGAGATCGGAGAGGTGCGGGCGGTCACCGAGATCCGTGGCCTGCGCCACGATGTTGCCGCCCAGCCGCCGGAAGAACTGCAGCGCCTTGTTGCCGAACACGCAGAGATCCACCTCGACCCCTTCGTCGCGGTAGCGCCGCATTTCCGCGACCGCCTGCTTGAACAGGTTGGTGTTCAGGCCGCCACACAGCCCGCGGTCGGTGGACACCACGATCATGGCGACGCGCTTGACGTCGCGCTCCACCATGAACGGGTGACGGTACTGGGCGTTCGCCATCGCGACGTGACCAATCACGTCGCGGATCTTTTCGGCGTACGGCCGGGACTCCTGCATGCGGTCCTGGGCCTTGCGCATCTTGGACGCGGCCACCATTTCCATGGCCTTGGTGATCTTCTGAGTATTCTGGATACTCTTGATCTGCGTCCGGATCTCCTTCGTGCCCGCCATTGCGCGCTCCCGTTACCAGGTGTTCTTGGACTTGAACTCGTCCAGGGCGGCGGTCATGCGTTCCTGGATGGAGTCGTTGTAGTCGCCGCTGCTGTTGATCTCGTCGAGCAGCGCCTTCTGGTTCGAGCGCAGCCAGGCCTGGAGTTCGCGTTCGAAATCCACGACCTTGTCTTCCTCGACGTCGTCGAGGTAGCCCTGATTGGCCGCGTACAGCGAGAACGCCATCTCGCCGATGGACATCGGCTGGTACTGGCCCTGCTTCATCAGCTCGGTAACGCGCTTCCCGCGATCCAGCTGCTTGCGCGTGGTTTCGTCCAGATCGGAGGCGAACTGCGAAAACGCGGCCAGTTCGCGGTACTGGGCGAGGTCGAGACGCACGCTGCCGCCCAGCTTCTTGATGATCTTGGTCTGGGCCGAGCCACCGACACGGGAAACGGACAGACCGGCGTTGATCGCCGGGCGGATGCCCGAATTGAACAGGTCGGTTTCGAGGAAGATCTGACCGTCGGTGATCGAGATCACGTTGGTCGGCACGAACGCGGACACGTCGCCGGCCTGGGTCTCGATGATCGGCAGGGCGGTCAGCGATCCGGTCTGACCCTTGACCTCGCCATTGGTCGCACGCTCGACGTACTCCTCGTTGACGCGGGAGGCACGTTCCAGCAGACGCGAATGCAGATAGAACACGTCACCCGGATAGGCTTCGCGGCCCGGCGGACGGCGCAGCAGCAGCGACACCTGACGATACGCCCAGGCCTGCTTGGTGAGGTCGTCGTAGACGATCAGGGCGTCCTCGCCCTTGTCACGGAAGTATTCGCCCATCGCGCAGCCGGCGTAGGGGGCGATGAACTGCATCGCGGCGGATTCGGACGCGTTGGCCGCGACAACGATGGTGTTATCCATCGCGCCGGCCTGCTCGAGCTTGTTCACCACCGACGCCACCGAGGAGGCCTTCTGGCCAACGGCGACGTAGATGCACTTCACGCCGGAATCCTTCTGGTTGATGATCGCATCCACGGCCACGGCGGTCTTGCCGGTCTGGCGGTCGCCGATGATCAGCTCGCGCTGACCGCGGCCGACGGGGACCATGGCGTCGATGGCCTTGATGCCGCTCTGCAGCGGCTGGTCCACGCCCTGTCGTTCGATGACGCCGGGCGCCATGCGCTCGATCGGGCTGGTCTGACCGGTCTCGATCGCGCCCTTGCCGTCCAGCGGCTGCCCGAGCGAATCGACCACGCGGCCGAGCAGCTCGTCGCCCACCGGGACCTCGAGGATGCGGCCGGTGCACTTGACGGTGTCGCCTTCGCGCAGGTGGTTGTAATCACCGAGGATCACCACACCCACGGAGTCGCGCTCGAGGTTGAGCGCCATGCCGTAGGTTTCGCCGGGGAAGGCGAGCATTTCGCCCTGCATGACGTCGCCCAGGCCGTGAACGCGGGCGATGCCGTCCTGCAGGCTGACCACGGTGCCCTCGTTCGAGGCCTCGGAGCCCGCATCGAACTTGTCGATGCGCTGTTTGATCAGATCACTGATCTCGGAGGGATTCAGTTGCATGATAATTTCCTCTTAGCGACTCAAATTGGCAGCCAGGCGGTCCAGCTGGCCTCGCACGGAGCCGTCGATGACCAGGTCGCCGGCGCGGATGATGGCCCCTCCAAGAAGGGAGCTGTCGACCGAGGAGGTCAGATCCACTTCGCGGCCGAGACGTTCGGACAGCGCCTTGTGGATCTCTTTCTCCTGCGCCTGGGTGAGTTTGCGGAACGCAATGACCTCGGCCTCCACGCGGCTTTCGGCTTCGGCCTTCAGCGCGTTGAAGGCCTCGCTCACGGCCGGCAGCGCCGGCAGGCGACCGTTCTCGCCCAGCAGGCGGACCAGATTGGCCACACCGTCGTTGAGCTTGCCCTCGGCGATGTCCAGCACGAGCTGGGCACGCTTGTCCCGCGGCACCCGGGGATTCGAGAGGAGATCGTGCATCCGGGAATCGCCGGCGATCGCCGCCAGCAATTCCAGCTGCTCGGCCCAGCCGGCGAGGTCCTGGTCCTCGCGTGCCCGCTCGAAAGCGGCGCGGGCGTAGGGTCGGGCTACCGAAATCAGGTCTGACATAGCCTCTCCTTACAGCTTGGCAGCGAGCTTCTTGAGAAGGTCACCGTGGGCCTTGGCGTCAATCTCCTTGGCCAGGATCTGCTCGGCACCCTGCACCGCCAGGTCGGAGACCTGCTTGCGCAGTTCCTCCTTCGCGCGGTTGAGCTCCTGCTCGGCTTCGGCCTGCGCCGATTCCTTGATTCGCTCCCCTTCCTCGCGGGCGTTGGTGCGGGCTTCCTCGACGAGCTCGTTGGCACGCTTCTGAGCGGAGGCGACGATGTCGTTGGCCTGCTGCTTGGCCTCCTTGATGACCTCGGTCGCACGCTCCTGGGCCAGCTCCTGTTCCTTCTCGCCGCGTTCGGCGGCCGCGAGGCCGTCGGCGATCTTCTTGCGCCGTGCCTCCAGGGCCTGGGTCAGCGGCGGCCAGACGAATCGCATGGTGAACCATACGAAAACGCTGAAGGCCAGCAGCTGCCCGATGATGGTGAGATTGATATTCATCCTGCTACCTCAGGTTGACGAGTGGTGAGGGATCCTCGTGACTCGATCAGCCCTTAGCCGAGAACGAACAGGACGTACAGGCCGATACCCACCGAGATCATCGGCACGGCGTCGGTCAGACCCACAACGATGAAGAAGTTGGTGCGCAGCATCGGGATCAGTTCCGGCTGACGGGCAGCGCCTTCGAGGAAGCGACCCCCGAGGGTGGCGACACCAATCGCGGCGCCGATAGCGGCCATGCCCATCATCAGAGCGGCGGCGATAATAACCAGAGCGTTAGCCATTTCCATCGTAATATCTCCAGTGAAGTTGAGACGGTCAGTTGAAGTTAAGGGTTATCAGTGGTCTTCCGAGTGAGCCATGTCCAGATAGACGATGGTCAGCACCATGAAGATGAAGGCCTGCAGCGGCACCACGAGGATGTGGAAGATCGCCCAGCCGACGTGCAGCACGCCCCCGGCGAGCCCGAACATCAGTCCGGCGGAGTACATCAGGCCGATGAGGATAAAGATCATCTCGGCGGCGTACAGGTTGCCGAACAGTCGCAGGGCGAGAGAAGCCGGTTTGGCCAGGAGGTCGACGACTTCCAGCACGAAGTTGGCCACCCAGGTCAGGGGCTTCAGCGGGGCGATGGAGGTCTGGAACGGCGCACCGGTCAGCTCCTTGAAGAAACCCACCGGACCCTTGATCTTCAGCGAGTAATAGATGATGAGAATGAACACGCCCAGCGCCAGGCCGATCGTCACGTTGATGTCGGTCGTGGGCACGATCTTGAAGTACGGGATGCCCAGCAGATAGGCGAGGTGCGGGATCAGATCCACCGGCACCAGGTCCATCAGGTTGAGCAGGAAGATCCAGATGAAGATGGTCAGCGCCAGCGGCGCGATGAGGTCGTTCTTGTGCTTGAACGAACCGCGCACGTTGGTGTCGACGAATTCCATGATCCATTCGACGAAGTTCTGCCAGCCACCGGGTACACCGGCGGTGACCCGCTTGGCCGCGTAACGGAAGCTGAGGATGAACAGCAGGCCGAGCCCGATGGACCAGATCATCGAATCGACGTGGATGGCCCAGAAACCCATCTCGGAAGCCTCCGATGCGCTCATCGCGAAGCCGAGCCCGTTCTCCGGGTGATACCCGAAGGTCAGGTTCGTGAGATGGTGATTGATATGGTCGTCCATTTCTGAAGCCATGTCGCTATCTCTTCATTGCTTGGGCGGATGCCCGGTGGACCCACCACACGGGCAGAAGATGCACCGCGAGAAAGCCACCGAACAGGGCGGGCAGGTCGGGGTTCTCGTAACCCGCGAACACCGCCGCAAATGCGGCTGCGATGAGCAGCAGCCGGAATACCTGAGCCAGCATCATGCGCCCGGCCAGGTTCCGGGCAGCCGACGCACGATACGCCCCGAAGACCGCAAATACCATCACGGCGTTTCCGAGGGCGGCAATCCCGCCGCCGAGCGCCATCGAGATGGCGGCCGACGGTAACGACAGCACCAGCAAGAGCACCGTCAGGAGAAGGGTGACTGCGAGCTGCAGACCGAGCGACTGGATGGCAGGGCTGAAGCGTCGCGGTGTCATCTGGTGGATGGGCACAACCCACCCCTCTCCGGAAAATTGCGCGCAGTATAAGTGGGCCCTTAAGGGAGGTCAACGCGACCCGCGGGGGCCGACCGGGTTACTGAATATGTGACAGGATTCCGTCGAGCTCGTCGAGGGAGTTGTATTCGATCACCAGCCGGCCCTTGCCCTGACGGTTGTAACGCACCTGGACGGGAGCACCCAGGGTGTCGGCAAGGCGGCTCTCCAGTTGCCGGATCTCGGGCGGTGGCTCGGTGGAGACCGGCTCGGCATCCTTCTGCTCGAGGGTGCGGCGAACCAGCTGTTCGGTGGCGCGTACCGAGAGGCCGCGCTTGACGACGCGCTCGGCGACCTCGGGCTGGTCGTCAACCGGCAGGGCGAGGATGCAGCGGGCATGGCCCATCTCGAGGCGGCCCTCGTCGACGTGAACCTTGACCGCACCGTGGAGCTCCAGCAGCCGCAGGAGATTGGTCACCGCGGTGCGTGAGCGGCCGACGGCGGTGGCCGCGTCCTGGTGGGTCAGTTCGAATTCGCCGATCAGGCGGTGGATGGCACTGGCTTCCTCCAGCGGGTTGAGGTTTTCCCGCTGGATGTTCTCGATCAGGGCCATCGCGGCGGCCGCCTGGTCGGGGATCTCGCGGATCACTGCCGGGACCGTTTCGAGGCCGGCCTGCTGGGCGGCACGCCAGCGTCGCTCGCCGGCGATCAGCTCGTAGCCATCGTCCACCGGCCGCAGGACCACCGGCTGGACGATGCCCTGCGAGCGGATGGATTCGGTCAGTTCGGCCAGCGCTTCTTCGGATATCCGGCCCCGCGGCTGGTAACGGCCGCGGCGGATGCGTTCGACCGGCACGGATTCCAGGCGATCCTCTTCACCGGGCTCTTCGGAGGCCCCGCTGAGCAGCGCGTCGATACCACGTCCGAGTCGTCCACTGTTTCTTCTGGCCATGTGTCGAATCCTGCCGAAAGGAGCAATCAGCGGCGCAGCAGTTCGCCTGCCAGGGCGAGATAGGCAACCGCGCCGCGCGATGAAGCATCATACAACAGAGCAGGCTGACCGAAGCTGGGGGCTTCGGCCAGGCGGATGTTGCGCGGGATCACGGTATTGTAGACCCGGTCGCCGAAATACCCGGTCAGCTGCTCGGAGACGTCGCCGGCGAGACGGTTGCGGGCATCGAACATGGTGCGCAGCAGTCCGGCGATGCGCAGGCGGGGATTGGGCCCGCGCTGGATGCTCTCGATGGTGCGCATCAGCGCGGTGAGACCCTCGAGGGCGTAGTACTCGCACTGCATGGGGATGACGACGCCATCGGCGGCGACCAGACCGTTGACCGTCAGCAGATTGAGCGACGGCGGGCAATCGACCAGCACGTAGTCCCAGCGGCCGCGGGCATCCGCCAGGGCCTGTTGCAGGCGATATTCGCGGCCCTCTTCCTCCATCAGGCGCACCTCGGCCACGGTCAGGTCACCGTTGGCCGGCAGCAGATCGAAGCCGGCCTCGACGCGCTGCACGACATCATCCAGGAGTGCATCACCCAGCAGGACGTCGCAGGTGGTGCGTACGTCGGCATGCTTGTCTTCGCCGGATCCCGTAGTCGCATTGCCCTGCGGGTCCATGTCGACCACCAGCACCGAACGGCCCAGACGGGCGAGCGATGCGGCCAGGTTGACGCAGGTGGTCGTCTTGCCGACGCCGCCCTTCTGGTTGGTGATCGCGAGGGTTTCGGTCACGGCGCGGTTCTCTCGATGATGGCGATGTGACGGGGGGCGTGCTCGCCGGGAATGGTAACCGGCTCGACGGCATGATACGACCACGGTGCCGGCAACGCCTCGCGGGCGCGGTCCGCGGGGCCCAGCATCGCCAGTACCCGCCCCTGCGGGGCGACCAGATGGCCGGCGCGCTGCAGGGTCTCGGCGGGGGCCTTGAAGGCGCGCGAGACCAGGGTATCGAACGGGGTCTGCGGCGCGAACTGCTCGATCCGCAGATGCCGGGCCTCGACGTTTTCCGTCCGCAGCAGGCCGATCACGTGACGCAGGAAGCGCACGCGCTTGGCGGCACTGTCCAGCAGGCAGTAGCGCCGATTCGCGGCCGCATCGCCGTCGGGGGCGTACGCGTCCACCAGGGCCAGGATCAGTCCCGGCAGTCCGGCGCCGGTTCCCACGTCCAGGATGCGCTCCCCGTGCAGCCACGGGCGCAGGCTGAGACTGTCGAAGACATGCCGCGACACCATCTGCTGCGGGTCGCGCACCGCGCTGAGGTTGTGCACCCGGTTCCAGCGTTCGAGCTGACTCAGCCAGGTCACCAGCGCGTCGATCGCGGGTTCCGTCAGACCCGCGGCGGGGGCGTGGCGCGCAAGCTCCGCACGCCAGGTGTCCTCATTCGCCACTGGCCCGCTGCTTCAGATGCACGGCCAGGGCGGACAGCGCGGCCGGGGTCACGCCGGGAATGCGCCCCGCCTGGGCCAGGGTGTGGGGACGAAACTCGGCGAGTTTCTGCCGCAGTTCGGCGGACAGCCCATGGACGCGGTCGTAGTCCAGGTTTTCCGGCAGCGGCGTGTTTTCCGCGCGCGCCTGGCGGCGGACCTCGGTCTGCTGACGTTCGATGTAGCCGGCATATTTCGTCTGGATCTCGACCTGCTCGCAGACGTCGGCGGGCAGGGTCGCAGCCAGCTCGGGCAGGCAGGCCATCAGGCCGGGATAATCCACGTTCGGGCGGCGCAGGAGGTCTTCCAGGGTCGCTTCGGGATCGGGTGTCTGGCCGAGGTAGGCGACCAGGGCCTCGTTGCGGCGCTGTTCGCGCGACAGTCGGGTCGCACCCAGGCGCGCGCGTTCGGCCTCCACCTGTTCGGCCCGGCGACCGAACACGGTCCAGCGTTCGTCGTCGACCAGGCCCATTTCACGGCCCGCCGGCGTGAGGCGCAGATCGGCGTTGTCCTCGCGCAGCAGGAGGCGATGTTCGGCGCGCGAAGTGAACATCCGGTAGGGCTCGCGGGTACCGCGGGTGACCAGATCGTCGATCAGCACCCCGATGTAGGCCTCGGAACGCTGCGGGACCCACGGGTCGTGCCCGGCGACGTGGCGGGCGGCGTTGAGGCCGGCCACCAGCCCCTGGGCGGCCGCTTCCTCGTAGCCGGTCGTACCGTTGATCTGGCCGGCGAGGAACAGGTTGTCGACTTCGCGGGTCGCCAGCGCCGGGGTCAGGCCGCGCGGGTCGAAGAAATCGTATTCGATCGCATACCCCGGACGGGTGATGTGTGCGTGCGCGAAACCGGGGATGCTGCGGACCACGTCGACCTGTACCTCCCAGGGGAGGCTGGTGGAGATGCCGTTGGGATACAGCTCGTGGGTATCCAGGCCTTCGGGTTCCACAAAGATCTGGTGACTGTCCTTGTCCGCGAAGCGCACCACCTTGTCCTCGATCGACGGACAGTAGCGCGGACCGGTGCTGTCGATGGCCCCGGAATACATCGGCGAGCGCTCGAGGTTGTCGCGGATGATCGCGTGGGTATGCTCGGTGGTCCGGGCGATATGACAGGCACGCTGCGGCGGATGCTCGTCGCGCGAACCGATGAACGAGAAGACCGGGCGCGGATCGTCGCCGGGCTGACGTTCCAGCACGGAAAAGTCGACGCTGCGCCCGTCGATGCGCGGCGGGGTACCGGTCTTCAGCCGGCCGACATCGAAGGCCATCTCGCGCAGGCGCGCCGCCAGGCGTTCGCTCGGCGGGTCGCCGGCGCGGCCGCCGGCCTGGTTCTGCTCGCCGGTATGCATCCGGCCGTTGAGGAAGGTGCCCACGGTCAGCACCACCGAGCCGGCCTCGAAGCGGATCCCGCCGTCGGTCACCACCGCCGCAGCGCGGTCACCGTCGAGCACGACATCAGCCACGCCCTGCTGAAAGACCCGCAGGTTGAGGCACTGGTCGACGGCGCGGCGCACGGCCAGGCGATAGAGCTGGCGATCCGACTGGGCGCGGGTCGCGCGCACCGCCGGCCCCTTGCGCCGGTTCAGGACGCGGAAATGGATACCCGCGGCATCCGCGGCCCGCGCCATGACCCCGCCCAGCGCATCGATCTCCCTGACCAGATGCCCCTTGCCAATGCCGCCGATCGCCGGGTTGCAGCTCATCTGCCCGACGGTCTCGAGGTTGTGGGTCAGCAGCAGGGTTTGCGCACCGGTACGCGCGGCCGCCAGGGCTGCCTCGGTACCGGCATGCCCGCCGCCCACTACGATGACATCGAAGGATTCCGCCATGCTCCAGAACTTCCCGGCCCGGGGGTCGGGCCACTGCGTTGCAAGCGGTCAGTGTAGCAGGAGCGCGCGCATCGATCAGGTCGGCACGGGGGCGCTGCGCACACAGTCGCGGCCGGCGGTCTTGGCGGCGTACAGTGCGTCATCGGCACGCTGCACCAGCGCGTCCAGCGATTCGCCGCCGTGGCGACACGCCACGCCTACCGAGGCGGTGACGGTCAGCGAATCCGCCGGAAACAGATCGACCGGTTCCGCCCCCAGACGCTCGCGGATCCGTTCCGCCAGCGCTCGCGCGTGCTCGAGGTCGCCATGCGGGAGGACCGCGAGGAATTCCTCACCACCCCAGCGGCCGGGGGTGCCACCGTCGCGCAGCTCGTCCTGCAGCAGGGCAGCGAAATGTTCCAGCACCCGGTCACCGGCACGATGGCCATGGGTGTCGTTGATCCGCTTGAACCAGTCGAGATCGAACAGCAGCACACACAGGCCGGCATCCGCCCCGGCGCCAACTTCCAGCTGACGCCGGACCCGGCGCGCAAGGGCCCCGCGGTTGAACAGGCCGGTCAGCGGATCACGGGTGGCCTGACGGTAGAGCCGCAGCAGCATGTGCAGCTGACTGAGAGCGGCCCACACGGCCACGCCGGCGACCAGCACCAGCAGCCAGAGATTGCCCAGGGTGTCCCAGCGACCCAGATTCCCCATGGCCGCCTCGATGGCCATGTAGACGGCGAGGATGGCGACCGAACCGAACGCGCCTTCGCGCAGGGTCAGCGGGAAGATGGCCAGGGCCGCGACCGTGAGTGCGGGAAAGAAGGCGTAACCCGAGGCGAGCGCCGACTCGAGGTCGGAATTGATGATGAACCGCGCCATGGCATAGAGCATCATCGGGATCGCCAGCAGCAGGGCGAGGCGCCACAGCGTCCTGCGGTAGCCGGTATCCTGACGGCAACTCCACCACAGCACCAGTCCGGCGACGGCGCCGGTGAGCCGCAGGATCATCGTGAGCAGGGCGTCCGGGGTATCCAGCAGGAAGAATTCGAGCGGCAGCCACAGGGGCAGACCGATGGCCAGCAACAGTGCCAGCGGACGGATCCGTCGGCGGATGTAATCCGCCCGGGTTTCCCGGAAGTCGGGCGCGTGACCGCCGCCATGGACCAGATCGGGAAGATTCATCCGGATCAGGCGTTCACGCAGGGAGGCAGGGGAGGATTCCTCGGTCGGGACTTCCGGTTCGGTTGCCATGCCGCATTCCTTCGCTCGGGATTCGGCAAGCCTGCGGCGGGATTGTGGCGAATGCAAAAGCCGCAGAACGGCACTCGGATTATTTGCCGATACAGAATCCGGCGAAGATCTCGCCCAGCAGGGCCTCGTGGTCCTGGCGCCCGAGCAGGGCATCCAGAGCCTGTTCGGCGCTGCGCAGTTCCTCGGCGGCGAGATCGCCGGGCAGTGCCGGGTCGATGCGTTCCAGGGCGCCGGCGGCCGCCGCCAGGCCGTCGAGGTGACGCGCACGCACGCTGAAGCCGCCGTCCGTCCCGGGCGCCAGGCCCAGGCGCGCGGCAATCGCGTCGCGCAGCGCATCCAGCCCCTCGCCGGTGCGCGCGGAGATCGCCAGCGCGTCGGCGGGGACGGCATGCTCACGGGCACTCGATAGATCGCTCTTGTTCCAGACCACCAGGCGCGGCAGATCGGCCGGCAGGTCGTGCGGGATCCCCGCGTCGGGATCGGTGAGGTCACGCAGTTCGAGGACCAGATCGGCGGTCCGTCCGGCTTCGCGGGCCCGTTCCATGCCGATCCGTTCCACCGGATCCTCGCTCCCGTGCAGGCCGGCGGTATCCACCACCTCCACGGGAATGCCGTGGATCGCGACCGGTGCCCGCAGCACGTCGCGCGTGGTCCCGGGCCGATCGGTGACGATGGCGACCTCATCCTCTGCAAGGCGGTTCATCAGACTGGACTTGCCGGCGTTGGGCGGCCCGAGCAGCGCCAGCCGCAGACCGCGGTCCAGGTAGCGGCCGGGCCGCAGGCGTTCGATCAGCTCGCGGATCTGCGCGGCGAGTTCGGCCGCCGCCGGAGCCAGCATCCCGGCCACATCCGACTCGAGATCGGTCTCGCCAAAGTCCAGTTCCGCCTCCATGTGGACCCGCAGGTCGCGGATGCGGCGCGAGACTGGCTGCAGCTCGGCGGCCAGGGCGCCGTCCAGACTGGAACGTGCGCGTCGCGCCGCGCGCTCGGTCTGGGCGTGGATGAGATCGGCGACGGCCTCCGCCTGGGCCAGGTCCATGCGGCCATTGAGGAATGCGCGTTCGGTGTATTCGCCGGGGCGCGCACGACGCGCGCCCAGGGCCACGCAGGCCGCGACCAGCCGCTCCAGGAGTACGGGACTCCCGTGACCCTGGAATTCGACCACGTCCTCGCCGGTGTAGGAACGCGGGGCCGGGAAGAACAGCACCAGACCGTCGTCGATCAGCGCATCATCGACAGGATCCTGCAGGCGCACGTAATGGGCGTGCCGCGGCCGTGGATCAAGCCCGGCGATCCGCCGCGCCATTACCGCGGAGTCGGGACCGGAAAGGCGCACCACCCCGATGCCGCCGGACCCCGGAGGGGTCGCGACCGCGACGATGGTGTCACCGTCCACGAAGGATCACTCCTTCTGCTTGTCGGGGTCCGCGCCGGTCTCGATCTTGCGCGTGATGTACCACTGCTGCGCGATGGAGAACAGGTTGTTGGTGAACCAGTACAGCACCAGGCCCGCCGGGAAGAAGGCGAAGAACACGGTGAATACGAACGGCAGCGCCATGAAGATCTTCTGCTGCACCGGATCCATCGGCGGCGGGTTCAGCTTGTACTGCACGAACATGGACACGCCCATCAGGATCGGCAGGATGAAGAACGGATCGCGTGACGACAGATCCTGGATCCACAGCCACCAGGGGGCCTGACGCAGTTCGACACTCTCCAGCAGCACCCAGTACAGGGCGATGAACACCGGTATCTGCACCAGGATCGGGAGACAGCCGCCCAGCGGATTGATCTTCTCCTTCTTGTACAGGTCCATCAGCGCCTGGTTCATGCGCTGCTTGTCGTCCTTGTAGCGCTCCTTCAGCTCCTGCAGCTTGGGCGCGACCTTGCGCATGCGCGCCATGGAGCGGTAGCTGGTCGCCGAGAGCTTGAAGAAGGCCAGCTTGATCAGGATGGTCAGGATGACGATGGACCAGCCCCAGTTGCCGACGACCGCGTGGATCTTGTCCAGCAGCCAGAACAGCGGGCTGGAGAGGAAGGTGAACACCCCGTAATCGACCGTCAGTTGCAGGCCGTCCGCGATTTCGGCCAGCTCCGCCTGGGTCTTGGGGCCGACCCACAGGCGGGTATGGAACTGTCCGCTGTCGCCCGAGGCCACGCGCAGCGGCTCGGCCGAATGCAGGCCGATCAGGTACTCCTCGCCCACTTCCCCGGGGACCCCCCGGGCATAAAGGGCGTTGAGTTCCTCGGCGCCCGGGATCCAGGCCGACACGAAATAGTGCTCGATCATCGAGACCCAGCCACCCTCGATGCGATCCTCGACCGGATCGTCCGCCAGCGACTCGAAACGCTCGCGCTCGTAGCTGCCGTCGTACCAGGCCGCCCCGGTAAAGGTGTACAGCCACCAGGATTCACGGTCGGGGGTCTCGCCATGACGCAGCTGGCGATACTGACGCCCGATCCAGGGATCGGCACTGTGGTTGTGGACCTCGTATTCCACCTCGATCAGGTGGGTGCCGCGGTTGAAGACGTAGGTCTTCACGACCTCGATCTCACCGTCTTCCGAGGTCCAGCGCATCGGCACGCGCAGCTGATCCTGGCCTTCGCCCAGCTCGAAACGATCCTGATCGACCTCGAAGTCGGCGTGATGCGACGGCGCGCGTCCTTCGGGATCGACACCCTCAACGCGGTCGTGGGTCAGGCCGCTCTGTGCGACATAACCGCGAATGCGGTGATCCATCAGGCGCACCGGCACCAGGGGGTCGTCGCGCAGATCCTGCGGGAACTGCAGCAGATCGGCCCGCAGGATCGTGCCACCGCGGGTATCGATCAGCAGGTCATGCTTGTCGGTCACCACCTGGATCTGACGCCGCTCCGGGGCCGCGATGGGTTCCGGGGCATCCGTGGCCGGGTCGGCCTCGGGCTCGGCCGCCGCCTCCGGGGTATCCGGAACATCCTCCGGCCGCGCATCCGGATCTTCTTCCAGCTCGCGTTCGGCCGCGGTCTCGGTGGCCGGTCGAGTGCCGTAGTCATCGTTCCAGGCCATCCACATCAGGAACAGGATGAAGGCCAGGGTCAGCCACAGCAGGGGACGGATGTTATCCATGGGCGCGATTACTTCCGGGAAGGAGATTGGGAGTCGGGATCCCGCGGCGGGACCGGATCATAGCCGCCCGGTGACCAGGGATGACAGCGCAGGATGCGGCGCAGGCCCAGCCAGAATCCGCGCAGCACGCCGTGGGTCTCCACGGCTTCCACCGTGTAGGCGGAACACGTCGGGAAATGCCGGCAATGCGGTGCCATGAACGGCGAGATGCCGTACTGGTAGGCCCGCACGGGCAACAGGGCGATCTTGCGCAGCAGACGGCTCATCGGATGCGGTCCAGCAAATGGTCGATCTCGCGCCGCAGGGCTTCGGCTTCCACGTCACCCGCCCCGCCGCGCGCAAGGATGATGATATCCACCGGCGGCAGCTCGTTGCGACACTGGCGAAAGGCCTCGCGGGCGATTCGCTTGATCCGGTTGCGCCGTACCGCGCGTCGGACATGGCGCTTGCCGATCGCCAGGCCCAGCCGCGTGGGGCCGTCCTCGCTCCGCGGGCGGTAAAGCAGGGTCAGGTGGCGCCCGCGCACCCGCCGTGCGTCCTGAAAGACGTAGCGGTAGTCACCGCCGGTCAGCAGGCGCGCGGCGCGCGGAAAGCCGGCCGGCGAGGACTGCGCGGGCACTCGGGCCGAGGCCGGGCGTTACGGCGTCAGGCGCTTGCGACCCTTGGCCCGGCGGGCATTGATGACCTTGCGACCGCCACGGGTGGCCATGCGGGCACGGAATCCGTGGGTTCGCGCGCGGACGAGACGGCTGGGCTGGAAGGTGCGCTTCATGATGATTCCGGAATGACTGGATGAAAGGCCGGTGAACCTACCCCGTGTAGCGCCACAAGTCAATCGTCCCCGGGGGATGCGGCTGGCGTGACCGGGCGCGGCGGGCGTAGACTGCACGCCTGTTTCGTATCCCTCATCGGAGAATATCGCGTGGCTTCCGACAGCCTTTGGAGGGCCTGCCTGGACCGCCTGCAGGACAAGGTCTCCGAACAGCAGCTCAATACCTGGCTGCGCCCCCTGCATGCGGATGAAAGTGGCGACACCCTGCGCCTTCTGGCCCCGAACCAGTTCGTGTTCGAGCATGTGCGCGACCATCTCCTCGGGACGATCGAAGAGGCGGTGGTGGAGATCGCCCCCGCCGGTTCCGGGGGTGACACGCCGGCCGTCCGTCTCGGGATCGGCGGCGAGGAACCGACGCCGGCAGCGGCAGGCGACGGGGCGGGCGCCAGCGGGACGCGGCCGGCCGAAGGGACCGGCACGCCGCCTCGCGCATCCGGACCGGTCAGCAACCTGAATCCGGCGTTCACCTTCGAGACCTTCGTCGAGGGGAAGTCCAACCAGCTGGCCAAGGCCGCCAGTCTGCAGGTCGCGGAAAATCCCGGGGTCGGCTACAACCCGCTGTTCATTTACGGGGGTGTCGGCCTGGGCAAGACCCATCTGATGCATGCGATCGGCAACAGCATCCTGGCGCGCCAGCCGGAGGGACGGATCATCTATCTGCATTCCGAGCGCTTCGTTGCAGACATGATCAAGGCGCTGCAGCACAACGCGATCGATGACTTCAAGCAGCACTACCGCAGTGCCGATGCGCTGCTGATCGACGATATCCAGTTCTTTGCCGGCAAGGAACGCTCGCAGGAGGAGTTCTTCCATACCTTCAACGCGCTCCTGGAAGGCCAGCAGCAGATCATCCTGACCTCCGACCGTTACCCCAAGGAAGTCGAGGGGCTGGAGGAGCGCCTGAAGTCCCGGTTCGGCTGGGGACTGACCATCGCGATCGAACCGCCGGAACTGGAGACCCGTGTCGCCATCCTGCAGCGCAAGGCGGAACAGGCAGGGATCGAACTGCCCAGCGAGGTGGCCTTCTTCATGGGCAAGCGGATCCGTTCGAACATCCGCGAACTGGAAGGTTCGCTGCGCCGGGTCCTGGCGAACGCCCACTTTACCGGCAAGCCGATTACGGTGGACTTCGCCAAGGAGGCACTGCGCGACCTGCTGGCGGTGCAGAACAAGCTGATTACGCTGGAAAACATCCAGAAGACCGTGGCCGATTACTACCGCATCAAGGTCGCGGATCTGCTGTCGACGCGGCGCAGCCGCTCCATCGCGCGGCCGCGTCAGGTCGCGATGGCTCTGGCCAAGGAACTGACCCAGCACAGCCTGCCGGAGATCGGTCAGGCCTTTGGCGGGCGCGATCACACCACGGTCATGCACGCCTGCCGCAAGATCGCGGAACTGCGCGAATCGGACGCGAGCCTGGACGAGGACTATTCCAATCTTCTGCGGACACTGAGCAGCTGACAGCCGGGTCGATGAACGAGCGCCGCGGGCTGTGGACAAGACGGTGGACAAGCTGTCCGGGTGACGGTGCATAAACCGTGGGCGAATGCGCAGGCGGAATCTGTCCACAGGTCGCGCACAGGTACCCCCAAGGGCTCACGGGACGGATAATTAGTAATAAGTAATTGTTTTACAAAGGGAAATATTCTTTTTCCCACAGGCTGACGCGTCAGTTATTACCGCAAGTATTCATTTAGAAAGCTCTTACAACAGGACACGCCATGGAACTCTCATTCAACCGGGAAGCGATGACCGAGGCCCTGCAGCGGATCGTGGGTGCGGCCGAGAAACGGCTGACCATGCCGATCCTCGGGAATGTCCGCGTGCGGCCGGACGAGTCCGGGGGCATGCGGCTGGAGACCACGGACCTGGAACTGGCCTGGAGTGCCCATGCATCCGGGAACATCCCGGCGGAATGCGACACCACGGTCTCGGTGCGCAAGCTGCTGGATGTGGTGAAGGCCGCACCCGGCGAGAGCGAGATCCGGGCGAGCCTGGATGCCGAACGCATGAGTGTCGGTTTTGGCGGTTCTCGGTTTTCGCTCGCCACCCTGCCCGGGGCGGATTTCCCCGACTGGGAAGCCGGCGGAATCCTGGCCGCGGTGGATGTACCACAGAACCGCCTGCGGCGGTTGCTGGAGGCGACCATGTTCTCCATGGCGCAGCAGGATGTGCGTTACTACCTCCAGGGGCTGCTGCTCGTGGCCACCGGACACACCCTGCGGGCGGTCGCCACCGATGGCCATCGCCTCGCCCTGGCGGAGATCGAACTCGACCAGCCGGTGGAGAATCGCATCGAGCGGATCGTGCCGCGCAAGGCGGTGGCCGAGCTGAAGCGCAACCTCATCGACGATGACCAGGCGGTGCGGATCGGGTTCGCCGAGGATCAGATGGTGTTCGAGCTGGGATCGGCGGTTCTGCGGTCCAAGGTCATTGAAGGGCGGTTTCCGGATTACGAACGGGTGATCCCCGCGGATCTTCCGGCGACCCTGGTGGTGGAACGGGAAGTCCTCAAAAGGGCGCTGGCACGTGTGTCCATCGTCGCGAGTGATAAGTACCGGGGGGTGCGGATGGTCCTGGGACCGGCGGGCTGCCAGGTGATGACCCATAACGCCGATCGCGAGGAAGCACAGGAGTCGGTGGAAGCATCCTACGACGGGCCGGAAATGGAGATCGGCTTCAACCTCGGGTACCTGCAGGACGTGCTCAACGTGATCGAAACGGATTCAGTGCGGATCGGCCTTCGGGACGGGAACTCCTCGATCCTGATCCAGGCGGAACCGCCCGGCGGCGCGCGCTACGTGGTCATGCCCATGCGTCTGTAGCTGCGGACCCGGAGTGCTGGAAGAACTGCGTATCCAGGGCGTACGCAACCTGGAGGCAACCCGGCTGCAGCTGAGTGGCGGATTCAACGTGTTCACCGGGGCCAACGGAGCCGGCAAGACATCGGTGCTGGAGGCCTGTCACCTGTTGTCGGTCGGTCGTTCGTTTCGTACGCAGCAACTGCGCCGGGTGGTCCGCGAGGGGGAACACTACCTCGGCGTGGGAGGCACGGTGCGGGATCCGGTGAGCGGGACACGCCACCGGCTCGGTGTGGAATGGCAGGGAAGCCGACGCTCGCGTCTGGACGGGGAGTGGCTGCGGGGGCATGCGCGCGTGGCGGAATGGCTGCCCTCGCGGGTGCTGCACGCGGGCAGCTTCGACCTGGTGCGCGAAGGACCGGAAGAACGGCGACGCCTGCTGGACTGGGGGTGTTTTCACGGAATTGCCGGGTATCGCGAGGCATGGCAGCGCTGGCGGCGGGCCCACGAGCAACGCAACGCGGCGTTGCGTCAGGGACAGGGTCGCGCGGCGCGCGAATTCGAGGGGCCGCTGGTGGCGGCGGGTGAACGCGTGACCCGGGCGCGGGAGGACTATGTCGGAGAGTGGCGGGCACGGACGCTGGAAGCCGCGGGGAAGCTGGGATTCGAGGGGGACCTGGAAGGACTGGATCTGCGGCTGCGGCCGGGATGGGAACAGCGACGTTCGCTGGCGGAAGCGGTCGACCGCAGTCGGAGCACGGATGCGGAACGGGGGTTTGCACAGGTCGGGCCGCAGAGGGCCGACCTGGTGCTCAAACTGGCCGGAAGGGACGCGACGGAGGGATCGCGCGGGGAACAGAAACGGCTGGTGACGGCACTGGTGGTGGGCCAGGGTCTGATGCTGGAGGCGCGTACGGGGCGCTCGCCGCTGCTGTTGCTGGACGACGTTCTGTCGGAACTGGATCGAGGGGTGACGGCCGGGCTGCTCGGCGGGCTGGATATGCTGGGCTGGCAGGTCCTGCTGACCGCAGTGGATCACGGCGCGGTCGGGGACCGGGTTCGGGAGCCCCGGATGTTTCACGTGGAACACGGGCGGGTGGCTGCTCCGCCCGAGTGATGTTCCACGTGGAACATTCCTCCTCCTCCTCCTTTTCAGCCGCCGACGCGCCGACCGCCAGAATCGGCCGGCTTTGCGGTACAATGACGGGATTGTCACCTGCCGGAAGCGCATCCATGGCCGACCACGAAATCCCCGCCGATCCCGCCGCCTATGATTCCAGCCAGATCCGTGTCCTCAAGGGCCTGGACGCGGTGCGCAAGCGTCCAGGGATGTACATCGGCGATACCGATGACGGCACCGGTCTGCACCACATGGTGTTCGAGGTGGTGGACAACTCCATCGACGAGGCCCTGGCCGGACACTGTGACAGCATCGAGGTCGTGATCCACGAGGACAACGCCGTCAGCGTTGCCGACAACGGCCGCGGCATCCCCACGGATGTCCACGAGGAAGAAGGCAAGTCGGCGGCCGAAGTCATCCTTACCGTCCTCCACGCCGGCGGCAAGTTCGACAACAATTCCTACAAGGTCTCGGGTGGCCTCCACGGGGTCGGCGTGTCGGTGGTCAACGCCCTGTCGGAAGAACTTCGCCTGGAGATCCATCGCGACGGCCAGCGGCACGAACAGATCTACCACCTCGGCGTACCGGAGACCGATCTGACCGTGGCGGGGGCGACCGAACGGCACGGCACCCGCATCTGGTTCCGACCCAGCAGCGAGATCTTCTCCGACATCGAGTTCCATTACGAGATCCTCGCCAAACGCCTGCGCGAGCTTTCGTTCCTCAACTCGGGGGTGCGCATCACGCTCCGAGACCTGCGTGACAACCGCGAAGAGACCTTCGTGTTCGAAGGCGGTATCCGTGCCTTCGTCGAACACCTGAACCAGAAAAAGACCGCCCTGCATCCCACGGTCATCTACGCCGACCAGATGCGGGATGATTACGCAGTAGAGATCGCCCTGCAGTGGAATGATTCGTATCAGGAGAATATCTTCTGCTACACCAACAACATTCCGCAGCGCGACGGTGGCAGCCACATGGCCGGTTTTCGCGCCGCGCTCACCCGCACGATCAACCAGTACCTCGAGCGCGAGGGTCTGACCAAAAAGGCGAAGGTCGCCACGGCCGGCGATGACATGCGGGAGGGTCTGACCGCGGTCCTGTCGGTGAAGGTTCCCGACCCCAAGTTCTCGTCGCAGACCAAGGACAAGCTGGTCTCCTCCGAGGTGAAGCCGATCGTCGATTCGGTGCTCTCCGATGCGCTGGGCGCCTTCCTGCTGGAAAATCCGCCCGAGGCCAAGGCGATCACGGACAAGGTGCTGGACGCCGCCCGCGCCCGCGAGGCCGCGCGCAAGGCACGCGAGGTCACCCGTCGCAAGGGCGCACTGGACGTTGCCGGCCTGCCCGGCAAGCTCGCCGACTGCCAGGAAAAGGACCCTTCCCGCTCGGAACTCTACCTGGTGGAGGGGGACTCGGCCGGCGGTTCGGCCAAGCAGGGCCGCGACCGCCATTTCCAGGCGATCCTTCCGCTCAAGGGCAAGATCCTCAACGTGGAGCGCGCGCGTTTCGACCGTATGCTCGGTTCCGCCGAGGTGGGTACGCTGATCACCGCCCTGGGCTGCGGTATTGGCAAGGACGAATACGACCCCGACAAGCTGCGCTATCACCGCATCATCATCATGACCGACGCGGATGTCGACGGCTCGCATATCCGCACCCTGCTGCTGACCTTCTTCTTCCGTCAGATGCCGGAGCTGATCGAGCGCGGCCACGTCTACATCGCCCAGCCGCCGCTGTACAAGATCAAGCGCGGCAAGCGCGAGCAGTACATCCGCGACGAACAGGAGATGCAGCAGATCATCCACTCCCTGGCCCTGGACGGGGCAGCGCTGCATCCCGCCGCCGAGGCCCCCGCGATCACCGGCGAGGCGTTCGAGGACCTGATCCGCGCCTACCAGGCGGCCGCCGCGGCGGTCGGGCGTCTGGGACGTCTGTATGATCCTCGCGTCCTGTGGGGCATGCTCGAAGCGCCACCCATGCCGCGCCCGCGTTCGGTGACCGAACCTGCGGTTCAGCAGTGGTTCCAGGCGATTCTCGACGGACTGTCGAGTGACAAGGCGGGTGCCACGCGCTACGAACTGGAGGCCGATCGCGACCCCGACGGTCATGACCGGCTCGCACTCCATCGTCTCGAGCACGGCGCGCGGCTGTCGCAGCACCTCACCGACGACACCCTGGCCTCGCGCGATTTCCAGGCCATCCTCGATCTCTCCGAACGCCTGCAGAGCCTGCTGGACGAAGGGGCCTACATCCAGCGCGGCGAGCGACGCCACGAAATCGTCCGTTTCTCCGAAGCCATGGAATGGCTGCTGGCCGAAGGCCGGCGTGGGCTGTCCGTCCAGCGGTACAAGGGCCTCGGGGAAATGAACGCCGAGCAGCTGTGGGAGACGACCATGGACCCCGAATCCCGGCGCCTCCTGCAGGTCCGCGTGGAGGATGCGATTCGTGCGGACGAGATCTTCACCACCCTGATGGGCGACCAGGTCGAGCCGCGCCGCGACTTCATCGAGACGCGCGCGCTGAGCGCCGAAAACGTCGACATCTGAGCCGCGCGCGCCGGCCGTGCTCGCCCTGCTGCTGACCCTTGTCGGCGCGATCGGCCTCGTCTGGCTGGGGCGGACGGCGGCCCGTCTTGCCCATTGTCACCGTCAGGTAACCCGTGCCTGGGAGCAGTTCGATGTCCTGGTGTGCCAGCGTAATGCGCTTTTGCCGCAGGCCCTGACCGAACTCGCGATCCCGCCGGCCCGGCGCGCCGGCCTGGACACCGTCCTGGCGGCACAGGAATCCGCCCGCCGCCACGGCGATCCTCCGCAACTTGCGACGGCCGAGCGAGACCTGCGGAAGAACTGGGACCTGCTCGTCGAGGAATTCGGCGAATCCAACCGCGATCACTCCGGCGTCCGGCGTATCGAGGCCCTGGATGCAGCGATCACGGATGCCATTCGCCGCTACAATGCGGCCCTTGGCGCCTATCGCTCGCTGTGCCGAACCCCTCCGGGCGTACTGGTCGCGCGCCTGACCGCCCGTGGTTCCTACGCCCCCCTGGAGCCCTCCCACCAGCGCGAGCGTGCACATTGATCAGTGTTTCCCTGACAGTGGCATAATCTCGTTCCCAAACATCGACCCCGGGAGCCGTCGTGTCCAATCCGTTGCTGAACGTGGATTCCCTGCCCGCGTTCCGGTCCATCGAGCCGGATCATGTGATCCCGGCCATTGATCAGTTGCTCGCCGACAATCGCCGCGAGATCGATGAACTCGTCGCCCGCGCCGGTGATCGCCCCACCTGGGACAACCTGGTCGCTCCTCTCCAGGACCTGGAAAACCGCCTGGAGACCGCGTGGTCACCGGTCAGCCATCTGAATTCGGTGATGAATTCGCCGGCCCTGCGCGAGGCCTACAATGCCTGCCTGCCCAGGCTGTCGGATTACGGCTCCTGGCTGTCGCAGCACCAGGGCCTGTACCAGGCCTTCCGCGCGCTGGCCGATGGCGATGAATACCCGCGCCTTTCGCCGCAGCGGCGCAAGGTCATCGACGATGCCCTGCGTGACTTTCATCTGAGCGGTGTCGATCTGCCCGCGGAGGCGCGCGACCGTCTGCGAGCCATCGACGGGCGGCTCTCCGAGCTGACCGCCAGCTTCGAAGAGAATGTGCTGGACGCCACTCAGGCCTGGGCCCATCCGCTATACGAGGAGGGCGAACTCGCCGGCCTGTCCGATTCCGACCGCGCCCTGCTGGCCCGGAACGCCCGTGACCACGAACTGGACGCACCCTGGGCCGCCACCCTCGACTTCCCCAGCGTGCACGCCGTCCTCACTCACGCCGACGATCGCGCGCTGCGCGAACGCGTGTATCACGCCTTCGTCACCCGTGCCTCGGAGACCGGCCCGCACGACGTTGCCTACGACAACTCCGCCAACATGGTCGAAATCCTGCAGCTGCGCCAGGAAAAGGCCGAACTCACCGGTTTTCCCCGTTACGCCCATCGTTCGCTGGCGACCAAGATGGCCGAGACCCCGGAGCAGGTTGAGCAGTTTCTCGCCGATCTCGCCCACCGCGCCCGTCCGCAGGCCGAACGCGACCGTGCCGAGCTGGAGCGCTTTGCCCGCGAGGAACTCGGCCTCGAGCAACTCGAGTCCTGGGATGTGGCCTGGGCCGCGGAGAAGATGCGCGAGCGCCGGCTCGGACTGTCGCAAGAGATGCTGAAACCGTATTTCCCCGCCACCCGGGCCGTGGACGGTCTGTTCCGTCTGGTCGAACGCCTGTTCGGGGTCCGCTTCGAGGCCGATCCGGAGATCGAGACCTGGCACGACGACGTGACCTTCTACCGCATCTTCGGCCCCGAGGGCGATGAGCGGGCCGGCTTCTACCTGGACCTCTACGCTCGCCGCAACAAGCGCGGAGGCGCCTGGATGGATGTCTGCCGCCAGCGCTATGCGCGGGCCGACGGGTTGCAACTGCCCGTGGCCTACATGACCTGCAATTCCACGCCGCCGGTGGATGACCAGCCCGCGCTGTTCACCCACGACGAGGTGATCACGCTTTTCCACGAATTCGGCCACGGTCTGCACCACATGCTGACCCGGGTCGACGAGCCCGAGATCGCCGGCATCAACGGGGTGGAATGGGATGCGGTCGAGCTGCCCAGCCAGTTCATGGAAAACTGGTGCTGGGAGCGAGAACCGCTGGACCTCTTCGCCCGGCATCACGAGACCGGCGAGCCGATGCCCGAGGACCTGTACGAACGCCTGCAGGGGACGCGTCATTTTCATGCTGCCCTGCAGCTGTTGCGCCAGGTGGAGTTCTCCCTGTTCGACATGCGCCTGCACGACCGTCCGGCCCCGACGGACCCCGCCGAGATCCAGGATCTGCTGGATGCGGTGCGCCAGGAGGTCGCGGTCTTCACTCCGCCGTCCTATAACCGTTTTCAGCACGGTTTCGCGCATATCTTCGCGGGGGGCTACGCCGCGGGTTACTACTCCTACAAGTGGGCCGAGGTGCTCTCGGCGGACGCCTTCGCCCGGTTCGAGGAGGAGGGCCTGTTCTCGCGCGAAGCCGGCGCCGATTACCTGCACGAGATCCTCGAGGCCGGGGCCTCCCGTCCTGCCGCGGATTCCTTCCGCGCGTTCCGCGGCCGCGACCCGCAGATCGATGCGCTGCTGCGCCACAGTGGACTGGAGGAGAAGGCCGCGTGAAGATCGCCAGCTGGAACGTCAATTCCCTGAAGGTGCGTCTGCCCCAGGTCCTGTCATGGCTGGGGACGTCGCACACCGACATCCTCGCCCTGCAGGAGACCAAACTGACCGACGAAGCCTTCCCCGTGGCCGCCATCCACGAGGCCGGCTATCAGGTGGTCCATTCCGGCCAGAAGACCTATAACGGCGTCGCCATCCTGTCGCGCACCGAGGCCACCGACGTGGTGACCGATCCGCCCGGGCTCGAGGACGCCCAGCGCCGCATCCTCGCCGCGACCATCGCCGGCGTGCGCGTGGTGAACCTGTACGTGGTCAATGGCGAGGCCGTGGATTCGGAAAAATACGCCTACAAGCTCGACTGGCTGTCGCGGGTCCGCAGCTGGCTGGAAGAAGAGGCCCGGCACCACGACCGGCTCGTGGTGCTCGGCGATTTCAATATCGCGCCGGACGACCGCGACGTCCACGACCCGGAGGCCTGGGAGGGCAAGGTCCTGTGTTCGGCACCCGAACGCGAAGCGTTGCAGTCCCTGCAGGCCCTGGGGCTGGAGGATACGTTCCGCGCGTTTGATCAGCCCGAAGGTGAATTCTCCTGGTTCGACTACCGTGCCGCGTCCTACCGCCGCAATCGCGGGTTGCGGATCGATCTGATCCTCGCGTCGGCGGAGCTCGGCAGGCGGCTGGCGGGGGCCGGTATCGATCGTGAGCCCCGCGCCTGGGAACGCCCCTCCGACCACGCGCCGGTGTGGGCGGAATTTAACGACGACTGACCCGCCGCCCGCGGTACCACCACCCATCACGGGGAGGACCCATGCAGTACAAGGATCTGCGCGATTTCATCGACGGCCTGGAACAGCGGGGAGAGCTCCGCCGCATCCAGCGCGAGGTCAGCCCCGACCTGGAGATGACCGAGATCAGCGACCGCGTGCTGCGTGCCGGCGGCCCCGCCCTGCTGTTCGAGAACCCGACCGGTTCCGACATCCCGGTGCTGGCCAATCTGTTCGGCACGCCGGAACGCGTGGCCCTGGGCATGGGCGAGGATTCGGTGGAGGCATTGCGCGAGGTCGGCCGCCTGCTCGCCTTTCTCAAGCAGCCCGATCCGCCCAAGGGTCTGAAGGCGGCCTGGGAGCAGCTCCCGGTGTTCCGCAAGGTCCTCGACATGGCGCCGAAGAAGGTGCGCAGTCCGGACTGCCAGCGACACGTGCTCGAGGGTGATGACGTCGACCTGAACCGACTGCCGGTGCAGACCTGCTGGCCGGGCGATGCCGGGCCCCTGATCACCTGGGGCCTGGTCGTGACCCGCGGCCCGGAGAAGACCCGACAGAACCTGGGCATCTATCGCCAGCAGGTGATCGGACGCAATCGCGTGATCATGCGCTGGCTGTCACACCGGGGTGGCGCTCTGGATTACCAGGAATGGTGCCGGGCTCACCCGGGCGAGCCGTTCCCGGTGGCCGTGACCCTGGGTGCGGATCCGGCGACGATCCTGGGGGCGGTCACCCCGGTACCGGATACCCTGTCGGAGTATGCCTTCGCCGGCCTGCTGCGCGGGCGCCGGACCGAACTGGCCACCTGCATCGGTTCCGACCTGCAGGTCCCGGCTTCCGCAGAATTCGTCCTCGAGGGCCATATCCATCCGGGCGATACCGCGCCGGAAGGCCCCTTCGGCGATCACACCGGATACTACAACGAGGTCGACGAATTCCCGGTCTTCACCATCGACCGGATTACCCACCGCGAACGGCCGATCTATCACTCGACCTACACCGGCCGCCCGCCCGACGAGCCGGCCATCCTCGGGGTCGCGCTCAACGAGGTCTTTGTCCCGATCCTGCAGAAGCAGTTTCCGGAGATCGTGGACTTCTACCTTCCCCCCGAAGGCTGTTCCTACCGCCTCGCGGTGGTCTCCATGCGCAAGCAGTACCCCGGCCACGCCAAGCGCGTGATGATGGGGGTCTGGAGTTTCCTGCGGCAGTTCATGTACACCAAGTTCGTCATCGTGGTCGACGAAGACGTGAACACCCGCGACTGGAAGGACGTGATCTGGGCGATCACCACCCGCATGGATCCGGTGCGCGATACCACGCTGGTCGAGAATACACCTATCGATTATCTGGATTTTGCCTCGCCGGTATCCGGTCTGGGATCCAAGATGGGGATGGATGCGACATCCAAATGGCCCGGCGAGACCGACCGCGAATGGGGCCGACCCATCAGCATGGATCCGGCCGTGAAGGAACGGGTGGACGCCATCTGGGACGAACTGGGGCTCTGAACCCGCGACCCGGTTACCGGACTGCAGGAGGGGGCGAGCCCGGGGACATCCGGGCCCGCTCCGTGGGTCCGGGGCTCAGTTACCCAGATGCGCGCCGTCTTCCGGCACCCGCGACCATGCGGCGATATCCGAGCCCATCGCGCGGATCGTGCGTCCCATCACCGAACAGGTACCCTTGAATCCGCCGAAGGCGCCGCCACCGGAGATGCGACGAGAAGTGAAGTCCGCGACCGCTTCACCGTCCTCGTACAGGGTCCCTTCGGCTTCGCTGAAGGCACGGTGTCCGGACCAGGCATTCCCGTCGTTGCGCGCCTGGGTGATCTCCACCATCAGGACCTGGCCGCCGTCCGCCGGGCTCGCGTCACCGCGCGCCTCGAAGCGAATGTCATGCCGTGCACCGAACTCCTGCACGAACTCCGGAAAGCGTTCTTCCAGCTCGCATTCATTGCGGATGGCCTGCGTCACCACCGCATCATCGCTGTAGGTGAAGCGCTCGGGCATCACGATGGTGACGGCCGGATCACTGACCGCCGGCGCCGCCTGCGCCTCCCCGCCCGAATCCCGGGTCTCGTTCGCGGCACAGCCACTCAGTGCCAGCAGGCCCGTTGCGGCCAGCACGCTCAGGTATTGCTTCTTTTGCATGGCTTTCTCCCCTTTGCCCATTGTGGTCTCGCAAAGTCTGCCCCAGAACCCACCCGTCATGCACCCTCCAAAACGGGGGGTCCGGGAGGTCCTTGCGGATTCCTTGCGGTTGCTTGCGTTCCCCGGTTCTCTGCCCACAATGAACGCCTTTTCCGCATGGAGAACGCCCCATGGCCTTTGACGTCACCATCCAGCCCAGCGGCCACCAGTTCGAAGTCGAGGACGATGAAACCGTCCTCGAGGCCGGTCTGCGCCAGGGATTCGCGTTCCCCTACGGTTGCCGCAACGGCGCCTGCGGCTCCTGCAAGGGTCGGGTGCTCTCGGGCGAGGTGGATCACGGACCGAAACTGCCGCCCGGCATTACCGAGGCCGAGCTGGCCGACGGCCTGGCGTTGTTCTGCCAGGCGGTCCCGGTGGACGATCTGGAGATCGAGGTGCGCGAAATCGGCGCGGCCCGTGACATCGAGGTCAAGACACTGCCGTGCCGCGTGGCAGCCCTCAACCGCCTGGCCGATGACGTGATGGAACTCCGGATCCAGCTGCCCGCCCGGGAACGCCTGCAGTTCCTCGCCGGACAGTACCTCGATGTCCTGCTGAAAGGGGGCGAACGCCGCAGCTATTCCCTGGCCAACGCTCCGCACGACGACGAACAGCTGATTCTGCACGTGAAGTACGTCGAGGGCGGACGCTTCTCGGCCCATGTGTTCGAAGAGATGCAGCCCAAGGCCCTGCTGCGTATCGAAGGTCCCCTGGGGCAGTTCTTCGTCGATGAGGAATCCCCGCGCCCACGCCTGTTCGTGGGCGGAGGGACCGGTTTCGGTCCGCTGAAGGGGATGCTGGATCACCTCGCGAACGAGGGCCTGGACCGGCGGCACCACCTGTTCTGGGGCGCGCGGGAGGCGGCGGGTATCTATGCGCCCGAGTGGCTGCAGGCGATGGCGGCGGCGGAACCGGATCACTTCCGTTTTACCCCGGTGCTGTCCGATCATCCGCAGGACGAGGCGGCGGGCTTCGCCGCGCGGGCGGGACTGCCCCACGAGGCGGTGCTGGCCGAATACCCGGATCTGTCCGGCTTCGATGTCTACATGGCGGGGCCGCCACCCATGGTCCATGCGGCCCGCGAGGCCTTCCGTGCAGCGGGCCTGCCCCCGGAACAGCTGTACTACGACAGTTTCGAGCCGGCGGGTGGCTCCTGACCGGGGGCACGGGACCCTGTTCGCCTGCGAACCGGCGCCTGCCGGTTTCGTGGGCGCGGGCCAGACCTTTCTCAGCCGTCGCCGCCGTCCAGGCGCGCCGCGAGACGGCGTGCGGCCGCCAGCATGGATGCATCGGTGGGATCCTCGGCCGTCTCCACCGCGGACTTGAAGCCGAGCTCCTGCGCGATTTCGGCGATGCGTTCGCTGCCCACCACCAGGGGGGTCTTGCGCAGCCACATGCGTCCCAGCTTGCCGACCATCTCGTAGAGATTGCGCAGGCCCTCGCCCGAAGTGATCGTGATGATGTCGATCTGCCCGCGCGAGAACGCATACATCAGATCCCCGGTGTCCCCCTCCGGGCGTCCGCGCCGGTAGGCCTCGGCGAAGGTCACCCCGGCCCCGCGTTCGCGCAGGGTATCTCCCAGCAGCTCGCGCCCGCCGTCTCCGCGGAAGATCACCACCCGCTTGCCGCTCACGTCCTGCATCGCCGGCTCCGCCAGTAGCGCCTCGCTGTCAAAGCGGCGGGGCGGGGCAATGTCGGGCGCGTGGCCGAAACTGCGCAACTCCTGGGCCGTCCGGTTGCCGATCGCGGCGATGGCGGTCCCGGCGGGCCACTCACGATCCGCCAGCGCCAGGTTCATCACGCGCTGAACGGCGTTGGGGCTGATGAACACCGCAATATCGAACCGATCCAGCTCGTCCAGCACTGAGCGCAGATTGGTGGGATCGCTGGGTGCGAGGATCTCCAGCACGGGGAAGCGGATCACCCGCGCCCCTTCATTTTCCAGCGCCTCACAGAACGGTTCCGCCTGAGCGGCGGGCCGGGTCACCAGAATGCCCCGGTCGGCGAGGCTCGGCACCCGGCTCCGGGCAGCGGTTTCGGCATCGGCCATGATGCGGTCCTCAGTGATCGTTCATTGCGGCGCGCAGGAGTGCCCCGGCGCCCAGTTCCAGCAGCTCGTCGGCCAGGCGGATGCCCAGTGTCTCGGCTTCGGCACGTGGCCCGCGTACCTCGCGCTGCAGCAGCTGGCTGCCGTCGACCGCGCCCACCAGCCCGCGCAGCCACAGGCCACCGTCGGCCTCGAGGATCGCATGGGCGGCCAGCGGTACCTGACAACCCCCCTCGAGCCGGCGGTTGAACGCGCGTTCCGCGCGTACCCGATCGCTGGTATCCGGATCATTCAGACTGGCGATCCGTGCTTCCACCTCGTTGTCACCGTCGCGGCATTCGATCGCGATGGCGCCCTGACCGACGGCGGGCAGGCTGACCTCGGGTTCCAGGCAGTTGCAAATGCGCTCGTCGAAGCCCAGGCGCTTGAGTCCCGCCGCGGCCAGCAGGATCGCGTCGTATTCGCCGGCATCCAGCTTGCCCAGCCGCGTGTTCACGTTGCCGCGCAGGTCATGGACTTCCAGATCGGGCCGGCGGGCACGCAGCTGGCACTGGCGACGCAGGCTGGAGGAGCCGACCCGCGCGCCCGCCGGGAGCTCGTCCACGTGCCCGTAGTGATTCGACACGAACGCATCCAGCGGGTCCTCGCGATCGAGGATGACCGGCAGGGCCAGGCCGTCCGGAAGCTCCATCGGCACATCCTTGACCGAATGCACCGCGATATCCGCGCGATCTTCCAGCAGCGCGTTCTCCAGCTCCTTTACGAACAGGCCCTTGCCGCCGATTTTCGCCAAAGGCGAGTCGAGCACGCGGTCGCCCTGAGTGGTCATGCCCACCAGTTCGACCGGCCGGTCCGGGTGTGCCGCGCGCAGACGCTCGGCGACGTGTTCGGCCTGCCACATGGCCAGCGGACTCTTGCGGGTGGCGATGCGTAGCGGTTTCATGCAGTGTCCCGTTCGGGGAACCCGGTGGTTTGTCCCGGGTCCATAAAAACGACGTAGTATAACGGCTCGCAACCCGCAGCCGAAAAAACCGATGGACGAGTTCATGATGACACGCAACCGGATTCTCGCGGCCTTCGGCCTGGCCGCGGCCATGCTGTTCGCCGGTCCGGCTCAGGCGGAGCTGGAACGGGTGACCGACCTGCAGGCGCTCAAGGACAACGGCGAGCGCAAGCCCACCGTGGTGATGTTCACCGCCGAGAATTGCCCCTACTGCGAGCTCGCGAAGGAGGCCCATCTGGGTCCGATGAGCCGTGACGAGGCCCATTCCGACGTCAATATCCTCATGGTGGAGATGAACGGCGAAGAAGTCCGCGATTTCGATGGCAATACCATGCGTGGCTCCGAGCTGGGGAACCGGTACGGGGCCCGCGTGACCCCCACCCTGGTGGCGTTCGACGCCGGGGGCAATCCGGTCGGGCGCCCGCTGGTGGGCATTCCCAACGAGGAGCTCTACCGCAGTCAGGTGCGCATGCGCATCAACGCCGCACGCGAGGGTAGCTGACCCGAGCCACGTCCCGCCGGACCGGACCCGCGCGGATCAGGCCCGCCCGGATCACACCCGGGTGTGCCGCCGCAGAAACTCGCGCACCCGGGCCAGCTGCCGCCGGCTCACCGGTACCGGTTCGCGCCCGTCACGAAACCGCAGACGATGGTCCCCGGCGTTGCGGGTCTCCAGGCCCGCGACGTTCCGGGCCACCGCCAGGGCCCCGCGGTGCACGCGCAGCACCTCGTCCCCCAGGGCCTGCTCCAGATCCTGCAGCCGAGCCTCGACGAAGCCCTCGAGGTCCCGCCCGCGTGCGACTACGCAGCCATCCTCGGTGACGAAACAGTCGATCGCATCCAGCTGCACCGACTCTTCGCGCCGGCCGATGCGCAGGCGTATGGCCGGCGGATCGTCCGGTTGTGCGGATCCGGCCGTTGACTGCCGGGCCCGTTCCAGAGCCTGCTCCAGTCGCTCCCGGCGTACGGGCTTGAGCACGTAGTCGCGCACCCCCGCTTCGAAGGCCTGCAGGCCGAAAGCCTCGTGTGCGGTGACCAGGATCACGACCAATTCGGGATGGCTCCGCGCGAGTTCGCCCGCCAGCTCGATCCCGCGCTCGCCGGGCATCTCGATGTCCAGCAGCAGCGCTCCCGGCCGGTGGGTCTGCAGAGCCGTGCGTACCTGGCCGGCGTCCGCGGCTTCCGCCACCACCCGGTGGCCCAGTTCGGTCACAAGGTCGCGCAGCCGCTCGCGCGCGACCGGTTCGTCATCCGCGATCAGCAATTCCATGGATCAGCGTCTCCCTCGTCGATCCTGCGGTGTGCGGGGTATCTGCAGCCGGACCCGGAATTCGTCTCCCTCGCGTTGCGCGTGAAGCGATGCCCGGTCGCCGAAGGCGTGGCGCAGGCGCAGCCGGACCGCGTCGCTGGCGGTTCCGGTACCGGCCGGAGCGGCCACCTCCGGCAGGCTGTTGCGGATCTCGATGGTCAGCGTATCCCGTTCCGGGCGAATCCGGATTCCCAGATGCCCCTGCCCGCGGGCTGGAGCGATCCCGTGCTGGATCGCGTTCTCCACCAGCGGCAGCAGCACCAGGGACGGGATCTGCTGTTCCAGCGCCGGGTCCTGCTCGGGCCACTCCCGGTCGATCCGGAACCGCTCGCCCAGGCGTGTCTGCTCCACCCGCAGATAGCCCTCGACCACGGCCAGCTCCTCGCGCAGCGAATGGCGGTCGGCGCCATTGAACGCGGCACGAAACAGATCCGCGAGGTCCAGGGTGACCTGCTCCGCGCGCGAGGGATCCGTGCGGCACAGCCCGGCGATGGTGTTCATGCTGTTGTAGAGGAAATGCGGCCGCAGGCGTGCCCGCATGGCCTGTTCCCGCGCCTGCGCCACGGCCCGGGTCTCGCGCTGCCAGGCCGCCTGCAGATACAGGTAGTGCATCGCGACCAGGCTCAGGATCACCGCGATGCCCAGCACCGGCAGACGCAGCTCCGGATCCGCCAGCTGCACCGACTCGGCGGCGCGCTGCACCAGCGCGGTATTGACGATGGGGACCAGCGGCGGCAGGACGATCTGCAGGGTCAGCGGGCCACGCCGCAGCGGGCGTTGCAGCAGGCACAGGATCAGCAGACTGGTGAGCGCGACCCAGAAGATGAACAGGGCATACAGCGCCAGGGTCCCCGCCCAGTCGCCGGTCCCCGGTCGCAGCAGGGTGATCGCCAGCGCCAGCAGCACCGCCAGCATGAGCACCCGCAGCAGGGTCTCCGCGCCACAGAAATCCGGCAGCGGCGAGACGCGTTCCGCGCGGGCCTCGAGCGCCGGCGTGTTCCCGCTGGACGAACCCGGTTCCGGGCGCATGGCAGTCGCTCTCCCTGTATACTTCCCTGTCGTTCAAACCCCGTTCAGAGTGCACCATGACGCAGGATTCCCCGCAGGACAAGCCGGCCGCCGAAGCCAAGCTCTGGGGTGGCCGCTTCTCCGAGCCCACCGATGCCTTCGTGGAGCGATTTACCGCCTCGGTGGACTTCGACCGCCGCCTCTACCGCGAGGACATCCGGGGCTCGCAGGCCCACGCGCACATGCTGGCCAGGGTGGGGGTCCTGAGCGAGGACGAGGCGCGCCGGATCGTCGACGGGCTGGACGCCATCCGCGACGAGATCGCCGCCGGGGAGTTCGACTGGCAGGTGGGCCGCGAGGATGTCCACATGAACATCGAGGCGCGCCTGATCGAGCGCATCGGCGATGTCGGCAAGAAGCTGCACACCGGCCGCTCGCGCAACGACCAGATCGCCACCGACATCCGCCTGTGGCTGCGCGCCGCGATCGACGAGATCCTCGAACTGATTCGTTCCTACCAGAGCGGTCTGGTGGATCTGGCCGAGCGCGAGGCCGACACCATCATGCCCGGGTTCACCCATCTGCAGACGGCCCAGCCGGTGACCTTCGGCCACCACATGCTGGCGTGGTACGAGATGCTCGAGCGCGATGCCGAACGGCTGCGCGACTGCCGGCGCCGGGTGAACGTCCTGCCGCTGGGCGCCGCTGCCCTGGCGGGTACGCCGTACCCCCTGGACCGCGAATACGTGGCGGAACAGCTCGGATTCGACGGGGTCACGCGCAACTCGCTGGATGCGGTGTCGGATCGCGATTTCGCGATCGAATTCACCGCGGCGGCCTCGACCCTGATGATGCATCTGTCGCGTCAGGCCGAGGAGCTGGTGCTGTGGACCAGCGCCCAGTTCGACTTCATCGAGCTGCCGGATCGCTACTGCACCGGATCCTCCATCATGCCGCAGAAGAAGAACCCGGACGTGCCCGAGCTGGTGCGCGGCAAGACCGGCCGGGTGTATGGCCATCTGACCAGTCTCCTGACCCTGATGAAGAGCCAGCCGCTGGCCTACAACAAGGACAACCAGGAGGACAAGGAGCCGCTGTTCGATACCGTGGACACCCTGCTGGGCTCCCTGCGGGCGTTCGCCGACATGGTTCCCAACCTGGCCGTGCGTCGTGCGAACACCCTGGCGGCCACTACCCGCGGTTTCGCCACCGCCACCGATCTCGCCGACTACCTGGTGGAGCGGGGCGTGGCCTTCCGCGACGCCCACGAGGTGGTGGGCCGTGCGGTGCGCCTGGCGCAGGAGCGGGGTGTGGACCTGGCACAGCTGTCACTGGAGGAACTGCAGCAGCTGAGTGCCGCGGTGGGCGAGGATGTCCACGATGTGCTGACCGCCGAGGGTTCGGTGGCCGCCCGCCGGGTGACCGGCGGGACGGCGCCGGAACAGGTCCGGCGCCAGGTCGCGGCCGCGCGCGCGCGTCTGGCCGCGGCCGGGGATCAGTCCTCGACGTAGCCGTCGACCACCTCCCACATCACGTTGCCGTGCACCACCTCGTATTCCAGTAGCAGCTGGCCGAAGCGGTCGCCGCTCTCGAAATGGGCGAGCACCCAGCGCGCGTTGAGTACGTAGATCCCGTCTTCGCGGAACTCGGCGGTGTCACCGTCGCGCAGGACCTCGGGAACCAGTTGCGGATTCTCGACCAGATCCTCGGACAGCCGGCGCTCCGGGTTGGTCATCCCCAGGCGCTGCAGCTGCTGAATGTCGGCGTTGCGCAGGCCGATCTCCACCGGGCGCGGCACCTCCTCGCGGGTGTATTCGGCCAGCTGCATCTGGGCCTCCAGCAGCTCGCGGTTGGCCTCGGTGACGTCGTGCTCCAGGCCTTCGGCGCGCGCGATATAGATCGCCAGGATGATGACGAAGAACGCCATCAGGCCCAGCCACATCAGGCGTTCACGGGTACGCAGGCGACCCGGATCCTCGTTGTCGGTCTCGGGGTTGCGGTTTTCATCATCCTGGGACACGGCGGTTCTCCTCGGTTGCGGGCGGGCGGTAGTCCCGGGCCGAGTGGGCCCATGGGACGTACCCTCGACATGTGGCGCATGATAACCCGCAATGTTCCCGCTGCCGAGGTGCCGCCTCATGTCCGCCGCCGAGCCGAACCGCGAACGTCCTCCGGAGACACCGCCGTCGGGCGCCGGGCTGGAATGGATCAACCGTTTCGCCGCGCTGCCGGATGCCTTCCATCACCGCCCGGAGCCCGCCCCGTTCCCCGGGGCCCGGCTGCTCGCCAGCAGCCCGGCGATGCGCGAGCGTCTGGGTCTGACGCCCGAGGATCTCGCCGCCGAGCCGTGGCTCGGCATGATTACCCGCGGCGAGCCGGTGGCGGGCACGCCGCAGGTCGCCAGCGTGTACGCGGGTCACCAGTTCGGGGTCTACGTGCCGCAGCTGGGCGATGGCCGGGCCAAGTTGCTGGGGGAGGTGCGCACGCCCGCCGGCGAGCACTGGGAGCTGCAGAGCAAGGGCTCCGGACCGACCGCGTTTTCGCGTCATGCCGACGGCCGCGCGGTGCTGCGCTCGTCGATCCGCGAATACCTGGTTTCCGAGCACATGGCGGCGCTGGGTATCCCCACCACGCGGGCGGTCGCCCTCTACGGGTCCTCGCTGCGGGTGTTCCGCGAGCGCATCGAGAGTGGCGCGGTGGTGTTGCGCGCGGCCCCCAGCTTCCTGCGTTTCGGGCATTTCGAATACTTCCATTATGCCGGCTATCCGGAGCGGTTGCGCCAGCTGATCGACTACGCGCTGGACCATGACTTCCCCGAGCACAGGGACGCGGAAGACCCGGTGCGGGCGATGCTGGAGACCGTGACCGCGCGCACCGCCGAGCTGATGGCGGACTGGCAGGCGGTGGGCTTCAGCCACGGGGTGATGAACACCGACAACATGAGCCTGACCGGTCTCACCATCGACTACGGCCCGTTTGCGTTCATGGACGCCTACGATCCCGATTACATCTGCAACCATACCGACCAGGGGGGTCGTTATGCCTTCGGCCGCCAGCCGGGCGTGGCTCAGTGGAACCTGATCCGCCTCGCGGAGACCCTGGTGGGGCAGTTCCGCGCCCCCGACATCGACACCGCGGTGGAGCAGGCGAAGCCCGTCCTCGAGGCGTACCAGGAGCAGTTCCGCGCGGCCTGGTTGCGGCGCATGCGCGCCAAGCTGGGCCTGCAGCTCGAACGCGACGAGGACGAGGCCCTGATCCAGGATCTGCTCGCCCGGATGGCGGCCGAAGGCGTCGACTACACCCGGTTCTTCCGTCAGTTGCCGGAACTGGAAGACGGAGAGACGCGTCAGGGATTCATCGAAGAACTGGAAGACCCGCGTGCCTGGGAGGCCTGGGAGGATCGCTGGCGTGCCCGTCTGGGCCACGAGACGCGCCCGACCACGGAACGCCATGTGGCGATGCGGGCGGTCAACCCGAAATACATCCTGCGCAACCACCTGGCGCAGGCTGCTATCAAACGCGCCGAGGAGGGTGACCTGTCGGAGGTCGAACGACTGCAGCGCGTGCTGAGCCGGCCGTTCGACGAACAGCCGGAGGACGAGGACCTCGCCGGGCTCCCGCCGGCCTGGGCCAGCGGGATCCAGCTCAGCTGTTCGTCCTGAGGGGAGGCGCTGCCTGCTTCAGGCGGAGTCGGGGACCTCTTCCAGCAGCAGGCTGCGTCCGCCCATCGCGCTCGGCTTGGGCACGCCCATCAGTTCCAGCACCGTGGGGGCGACGTCGGCGAGTCCGCCGCCGGTACGCAGACGCCAGCGCTGGCTGTCGAGGATCATGCACATCACCGGGTAGATGGTGTGCTGGGTGTGCGGTGCCCCGGTGACCGGGTCGACGTATTCGTCGCAGTTGCCGTGGTCGGCGGTGACGATCACCGAGTACTCCTGGGCCTCGGCCGCATCCAGCACCCGCCCGACCTCGCGGTCGAGGGTGTGAACGGCTTCGATCAGGGCCTCGCGACGGGCGGTATGGCCCACCATGTCGCCGTTGGCGAAGTTCACGAGAATGAACCCGTAACGCCCGCTTTCCATCGCCTTGATGGTCTCGTCGGCCACCTCGCGCGCGCTCATCTCCGGCTGCTCGTCATAGGTGTCCACCGCGGGCGAGGGCACCATCACCCGCTTTTCGCCCGCGTAGGGTTCTTCCTTGCCACCGTTGAAGAAGAACGTGACGTGGGCGTATTTCTCGGTCTCCGCGCAGTGGAACTGCGGGATCCCGGCGGAGGCGATGGTGGAACCCAGGGTGGTGGACGGGCGTTCCGGGGGGAATGCGATCGGCGACAGAAAGCGCGGGTCGTATTCGGTCAGGCAGGTCTCGGAGACCGGATGGAAGTCCCCGCGATCGAACCCGTCAAAATCATCCATGCCCAGGGCGGCGGTGAGCTGGCGCGGGCGGTCGTTGCGGAAGTTGAACAGCACGCATTCCGCCTCGGTGCCCATCGGCGCCCCGCCATTGATGATGCGGGGCTTGATGAATTCGTCATCCTCGCCCGCGGCCCAGGCACCCTCGATCGCCTCGCGCGCGCTGCCGACCGGTTCGCCTTCGGCGAAGGCCATCGCGCGGAAGGCCTTCTCCGTGCGGTTCCAGCGCTTGTCACGGTCCATGGCATAGTAGCGTCCGCAGACCGTGGCGATGAACCCGCCGGCCTGCTCCAGTTCCGGCTCCAGGGTCTCGAGATAGTTCAGGGCCGAGCGCGGGGCGGTATCACGGCCGTCGGTGATCATGTGCACGATCGGCCGGGCGCCTTCCTGACGGCAGATGCCAATCAGGGCCACCAGGTGCCGGATATGCGAATGCACGCCGCCATCGGACACCAGGCCGATCAGGTGCAGCGGCTGATCCTTGGAGGCCGCGGCCCGCGCCGCACTGACCAGGGCATCGTTCTCGAAGAAGCTGCCGTCGGCAATGGCGTCGTCGATGCGCACCAGGTCCTGATTGACGACCGTGCCCGCGCCCAGCGTCAGATGGCCGACCTCGGAGTTGCCCATCTGTCCGTCCGGCAGGCCGACCGCACGACCGCAGGCATCCAGGGTGGTGTGCGTGCGGGTCGACAGATAGCGGTCGAGGTTGGGGGTGTCCGCCTCGGCGTAGGCGTTGTTGATCTTGCTCGGGTTCACGCCCACCCCGTCCATGACGATGAGGAGGACGGGGCGGCGAGGGGTGGTGCGCGGATCAGCCATCGCGGTCTCGGTACCTGGGTGCGTGGGTGGGACGGAATTTCAGTGAGTGCTGAATTTTACCAGCTCCGCACGCGGTTTGGAGGTCCGGGCCGCTCGCGACTCAGCGGGGATCACGCTCGGGGCGATCCCCCGATTCGTCCGGCGTGTCGTCCGCCGCATCGTCCGGCCCATCCGTGCGGTTGCCCGCGGATGCGTTGCCGCGTCGCGCGTCTTCGGCCTCGATGCGATCGAGTTCGGCATCCATCTCCGCCTCGGACAGCGGGGTGTAGCCGGTACGGGCCGCGGGAGACGGACGCGTTTCGTCGGAGGTGTCGGCGGCCGGCGCCCTGCCCGCGGGTTCGGGCCGGGTGGTGCCGGAGCGCGGTGCGGGGCCGGAATCCGGTCCGCTCTGCGGCCCCGCGCCCGGGCCGCCGCCCGGTCCGCCCTCGGGGTCATCGGGCCCCTCCGGGTCGTCCTCGGGGGTGGCCTTCTGTTCGGCCTTGCGCCGCTCCATGATGCGCGCAAGGATCAGGCCGACCTCGAACAGCAACCACATCGGCAGGGCCAGCAGGGTCTGCGAAATGATGTCCGGCGGAGTCAGGACCATGCCCACCAGGAACACCCCGACGATCACGTACGGGCGCTTGGCGGCCAGCTTCTCGGTGGTGGTGGCCCCCATGGTCACCAGGAGGATGGTGGCCACCGGCATCTCGAAGGCGATGCCGAAGGCGATGAACAGCAGGATGACGAAATCCAGGTAGCGCGAGATGTCCGTCATCACGTCCACGCCTTCCGGCGCGGCCGCGGTGAAGAACGCGAAGATCAGCGGAAAGACCACGAAATAGGCGAACGCCATCCCGAGGTAGAACAGGATGGTGGATGACGCGACCAGAGGGCCGGCCAGGCTCTTCTCGTGCTGATAAAGCCCCGGCGCGATGAACGCCCAGAGCTGATAGAGCAGGTACGGGATGCTGATCGCCACCGCCAGCAGCAGGGTGAGCTTGAACGGGATCAGAAACGGCGCGGCCACCTCGATCGCGATCATGCTGGTGCCTTCCGGCAGATGCGCCATCAGCGGATCGGCCAGGAAGGTATAGAGCTGGTTGGCGAACGGGAACAGGATCAGGAACACCACCAGCACGGCGATGAACATCCGCAGGACCCGGTCGCGCAGCTCGATCAGGTGGGAGAGCAGGGTCTCGGTGGCCTCTTCCGTGGGTTCGACCCCCGGGCTGGTCTTGCTCATGGGCGTTCGTCAGGCGTGCGGGGTGAGTGGTCGGTGTCGGTTTCCTGCGGCCCGTCGCCGCCCTGTTCTTCCGGGGATTCCGGCGCTTGCCCGGCGGGGCGCTGCGGCCGGCGCCCGGCGGTGCGCCGCCGGGGCCTTTCTTCCCGCGTGCTGCGCTGTTCGCGTTCGGCCGCCAGTGCGGGATCTTCGGTGGCCAGGTCCGGGCCCATGTTGTGGCTGACGGGTACCCGCTCGAGGTCACCGCCGTCAGCGTCCCAGGCCGGTTCCTCAGGCGCGGATCCCGCCTCGCCATCCTGCGTGCCGGCATCCTCTACCGAATCGGCGCGGGAGGTGTCGGTTTCGCGACCGGCCGGTTCCGGAGGGGTGCGACGTTCGCGAACCGCGGGACGTGCCGGCTTCGCCGGTTGCGTGTCCCCGTCGGCCGACTCGCCGGCATCCGAATCCGCATCCGCCGGGGTGTCGTCGGTGTCGCGCAGCTCGCGGTTGATCTCGCGTTCGGTCTGCTCCAGATCCTCACGCAGGCTGGTCTCGGTGTCCTCGACCATGTGCTTGAGCTCGCGGATCTCGCGGTCCTGGCTCTTGACCATCTCGCGCAGTTCCTCGGTCTGGAACTCGCGCTCCACGTCCGAGCGCACGCTCTGGACAAAGCGCCGCGTCTTGCCGACGAACCGGCCGATCTCGCGCGCAAGGCCGGGCAGGCGCTCCGGTCCCACGACCAGGAGCGCCACCACGACGATGATCAGGATTTCCCAGAAGCCGATGTCGAACATGGACTAGCGCCGCTGCCGGCCGGTCGTTGCGGACCGGAACCGGATCAGGCGTTCTTGTCCGACGAGTCGTTGTCGCCGGACTTCTCGCTGCGCTTTTTCACCTCGGCGTCGACCACGCGACCTTCGTCGTCTTCGCTCTGGTTCTCGACGCCCGGCTTTTCGCCTTCCACGCCTTCCTCGCCTTCTTCCTTCTTCTGGTTCTCGCCGTCGGGGTCCTTGACCGCCTGCCGGAAGTTCTTCAGCGCGGAGCCGACGTCACCGCCCATGTTGCGCAGTTTTTTCGTGCCGAACAGCAGGACCACGATCAGAAGGATGATCAGGAGCTGCCAGATGCTGATACCACCAATACCCATGGAGTGTCTCCGAAATAAGTTCCTTGCCGGACAGCCTGACCGGGGAGGGTTCCCGAATCAACCAGGCTGCCTATTTGTCCGAACGCTGTCCTGCGACTTCGCGGCCGGCCTTTTCGTCCACGCCGGACAGGCCGAAACGCCGGGCCAGTTCGTCGAGGACGTCGTCGGGGTGGCGGTCGCGCGCCCGCAGGACGATGAGGGTATGAAACCACAGGTCGGCCATTTCCGACACCAGCGTATCGGCGTCGTCGTCCTTGGCCGCCAGCACCGCTTCGGTGGCTTCTTCACCCACCTTCTTGAGCATGGCATCCAGGCCGCGCGCCTGCAGCTTCGCGACGTAGGAGCGTTCGGGGTCCGCGGAGCGTCGCTCGTCGATGACCTCGGCCAGCGCCGCCAGCAGGTGCTCGCGCGGGTTTGCGGAGGGGTCGTTCACGCCGTCACCTCCTGCAGGGGACGCACGGGCACCCCCGCGGCTTCCATCGCGGCCTTGGCCTCGCCGACCGTGTGCTCGCCGAAGTGGAAGATGCTGGCCGCCAGCACGGCATCCGCGTGCCCGGTGGTCACGCCCTCGACCAGATGTTCCAGGCTGCCCACGCCGCCCGAGGCGATCACCGGAATGTTCACTGCGTCACTCACCGCCCGGGTCAGTTCCAGGTCGAAGCCGCTGCGGGTGCCGTCGCGGTCCATGCTGGTCAGCAGGATCTCGCCGGCGCCCAGCTCGGCCATGTGGCGCGCCCATTCGATCGCATCCAGGCCGGTCTCGCGGCGCCCGCCGTGGGTGAAGATCTCCCAGCGCGCGGGCTCGCCTTCGGCGCTGGTGCGGCGCGCGTCGATCGCCACCACGATGCATTGCGAGCCGACCCAGTCCGCGGCTTCGCGTACCAGTTCGGGCCGGTGAACCGCCGCAGTGTTGATGGACACCTTGTCCGCCCCGGCGTTCAGCAGACGGCGGATGTCGTCCACCGCGCGCACGCCGCCGCCCACGGTCAGCGGGATGAAGACCTGCGAGGCGACTTCTTCGACCACGTGCAGGATGGTGCTGCGGTCGTCGGAGGAGGCGGTGATGTCGAGGAACGTCAGCTCGTCGGCCCCCTGGGCGTCGTAGCGCCGGGCGATCTCCACCGGGTCACCGGCGTCGCGGATGCCGACGAAGTTCACGCCCTTGACCACGCGGCCGGCGTCCACGTCCAGGCAGGGGATGATGCGGCGTGCCAGCATCTCAGGTGTCCTCGCCCCGGGCGGCCGCGCGCGCCTGCTCCAGGGTGAAGGCGTCCTCGTACAGGGCGCGGCCGACGATCACGCCGTCAATACCGGCGTCGGCCCCGCGGGCGAGGCTGCGGATGTCGTCCAGCGAGCTGACGCCGCCGGAGGCGATCACCGGTACCCGCACGTTCTCCGCGAGCTTCGCGGTGGCCTCCACGTTGGGGCCTTCCATCATCCCGTCGCGCGCGATGTCGGTGTAGATGATCGCGGCGACGCCGTCGGACTCGAAGTGCTGGGCGAGGTCGATCACGTCGTGACGCGAGAGCTTGGACCAGCCGTCCACCGCGATCTTGCCGTCGCGGGCGTCCAGGCCGACGATGATGTGACCCGGGAATTCCAGGCACAGGTCGTTGACGAAATGCGGCGCGCTGACCGCCCGCGTGCCGATGATCACGTACTGTACGCCGGCATCAAGGTAGGCCTGCACGGTGTCATCGTCGCGGATGCCGCCACCGATCTGGATGGTCAGGTCGGGAAAGGTCTCGACGATTGCATGGATCGCCTCGGCATTGCGCGGCCGCCCCGCGAATGCCCCGTCGAGGTCCACGATGTGCAGGCGTTCGGCCCCGGCCTCGACCCAGCGTCGGGCCATTTCCACCGGCTCTTCGCCGAATACCGTCGAGTCCTCCATGCGCCCCTGGCGCAGGCGCACGCATTTGCCTTCCTTCAGGTCGATCGCGGGAATGACCAGCATCTCTCTCCGCCTCCTGTTGCGGCGTTCACGGGGCGTCCGGGGCGTCGCCGTCCCAGCGCAGAAAGTTGTTCAGCAGGCGCAGGCCGCAGGCCGCGCTCTTTTCCGGGTGACACTGCATAGTGAACAGCGAGCCGCGGGCGAGGGCCGAGGCGAAGGTTTCGCCATAATCCGTGTGCGCAGCCACGCTGGCCGCGTCGCGCGGCTGCACCCGGAAGCTGTGCACGAAATAGAACCACGGCGTCTCCGGCAGGCCGTGCCACAGCGGGTGCTCGCCGGTGGGCTGCACGCGGTTCCAGCCCATGTGCGGCACCTTCAGGCGACGCCCCTGCGCATCGCTGCGTTCCGGAAAGCGGGCGACCCCGCCGGGGATCACCCCCAGCAGGTCGACGCCGCCGCTCTCGTCCGAGTGCTCCATCAGGATCTGCTGCCCCAGGCAGAGTCCGAGGAACGGGCGCGAACCGGCCAGTTCCGCCAGCAGGCGGTTGAGACCGCGCCGGGCGAGGGCCTGCATCGCGTCGCCGGCCGCCCCCTGGCCGGGAAACACCAGCCGGTCGGCCTCGCGCAGGATCTCCGGGTCGTCGGTACGCAGGATGCGCTGGCCGGGTGCGGCCTCGTGCGTCAGGGCACGCTCCACCGAGTGGAGGTTGCCCATGCCGTAGTCGATGACGGCGACGGTTTCCATGTGGCTTCCCTGTTGCGGCGGGCCTTACAGGCTGCCCTTGGTGGAGGGCGTGATGCCGGCGCCGCGGGGGTCTTCCTCCGCGGCCTCGCGCAGCGCGCGGCCGAAGGCCTTGAAGATGGTCTCCGCCACGTGATGGGCATTGTCCCCGCGCAGGCAGTCCACGTGCAGGGTAATCCACGCATGGTTGATCAGGCCCTGGAAGAATTCGTGGAACAGGTCGACATCGAACTGGCCGATGTGCGAACGGCGGAAATCGGCGTGCATCTCCAGGCCCGGGCGGCCGGAGAAGTCGATCACCACCCGTGACAGGGCCTCGTCCAGCGGCACATAGGCATGGCCATAGCGGCGGATGCCCTTCTTGTCGCCGATCGCCTGCGCCAGTGCCTGGCCCAGGGTGATGCCGATGTCTTCCACCGTATGGTGGTCGTCGATGTGCAGGTCGCCTTCGGCGCGCACGTCCAGATCGACCATCCCGTGACGCGCGATCTGGTCGAGCATGTGGTCGAGGAACGGGATGCCGGTCTCGGTGTGGCACTGGCCGGTGCCGTCGAGGTTCAGTTCGACGGAGATCCGGGTCTCGAGGGTGTCGCGGCGGACGGAGGCGGTACGCTGGTTCATCTTGGCTGGCTTCGACGCAGAAAGTTCCAGTGTAGCAAGGCTGGCGCCCGGCCGGTATGCCGTACTCGCGGCCCGGGACATGTAGCGCGACGTCTTTCCACCCATCGGCGCGCCGGATACGGGTACCCATAAAAAAGGCCGGGGCGAACCCCGGCCTTTCCGCATCCATCAAGGGAGATGGATTTACCGGACGGAAACCGACTCGGAAGCGGTTTCGCCCTGGTTGTCTTCCCAGCTGATCTCGACGGTGTCGCCGGACGAACCTTCGAATTCCAGCTCGAGGAAGGGGTTCTGCGAGATGGTCACGTTCCAGTGGGCGGTGACCATGGTTTCGCCGTTGCGCTTGGCTTCGACGGTCTGAATGAAATGCTCGGGGATGATCTCGCCGGCATCATCGGTCTGATCCCCGGTGTGCATCGGGTGGCTCAGCAGGGCGCGGACGTTGATCATTCCGTCCTGTTCCTGGGCGCGAATACGGATGGACATAGTTCTTTACCTCCAGACTGTTGATCGGATCGGTGAGGGTGCCGGCTTAGCCGCCGCAGCCACCCACCGTCACTTCGACGTTGCGCGACGTCATGTACCAGTTGCCGTCGGCCTTGACGGCGGCGATCACGTCCGAGGTGTCACCCAGGCGGATGCGCATGGACGCCTTCGGCTTCGCGCCGGAGGCGAAGACATAACGGCCGGTGAGGGAACGGTCGTTGGCTTCGGCGAAGATCGCGATCTCCTCGACGTTGTCCATGTGGGCCTCGACCGAGATCGGGACCACGGCGCCGTTCTCGGCGATTTCCGGGGCGCTCAGGTCGATGTCGTCGGACTGCTGCATGTCGGTGGTGCCGGCGACGGCGTTCATCGCCTCGGACATGCCCTCCGTCTCGAACATGTCGGCGGACCAGGCGGCGAGCAGCTTGCTCGGGGCCAGCAGGCCGGCGCCCACGGCGGCGCCCACGGTACCGGCGGCGAGAGTGCCTTTCAGGAAGACACGACGCTTGGTGCTAATCATGGAGATCTCCTCTCATCTTTTTGGATCAAATCCGGACATTCCCGGGGCGCGAGCGATCCATGTGGATGCAGGCGCCTGTGCGTTGTGACGGGGTACCGTTCGGTTCTATTCCCCGTCCCCGGATCAGCCCCCTTTGGTGTCGGGCCCTTTGCTGATCCTGCAACTCCAGAGTCCCAGAATGTGGCTGAACGCTTCATGAACGGATCCGTTATCGAGCGGCTCCGGGCCGCAACGCCCCTGATCCGAGTGAAGCCAGCCCCGTATCAATGGCACACTATGCCCTCCCGATGCAATCATTTCCGGATACCGCACCCATGCCCTTCTGCAAGGCCCACCTGTTGCTGCTGATCGTGGTTGTCGTCCTCGGAGGCGCGCAGATGCTGGCCAGCTGCGGGCAGAAGGGCGATCTCTACCTCCCCGAGGACGAGCAGGAGGAATCCCGCTAGATGGACTATTTCGATTACCGCGGGGGCACGCTGCATTGCGAGAGCGTGGACCTCGACGCCCTGGCCCGCCGGGTGGGGACCCCGGCCTACGTCTACTCCCGCGCCACCCTGGAGCGCCATTACCGCGCGTTCGCCGAGGCCCTGATCGGGATGCCGCATCAGGTCTGCTTCGCGGTCAAGGCCAACTCCAGCCTGGCGGTGCTGAACGTGCTGGCCCGCATGGGCTCGGGGTTCGACATCGTCTCCGGCGGCGAACTGGAGCGGGTGCTGCGTGCCGGCGGCGACCCCGCGCGGGTGGTGTTCTCCGGGGTCGGCAAGACCGCGGCGGAGATGCAGCGCGCGCTGGACGTGGGCATCCACTGCTTCAACCTCGAATCGGAGGGCGAGCTGGAACGCCTGGAAGCGGTCGCCGCCGAGCGCGGGGAGACCGCCCCGGTGTCGTTGCGGGTGAACCCGGACGTCGACGCCGAGACCCATCCCTACATTGCCACCGGCCTGCGCGACAACAAGTTCGGCGTGGCGATCGAGGACGCGCCGGCGCTGTATCGCCGCATCCAGGCTTCCGGGCACCTGGACGCGATCGGCGTGGATTTCCACATCGGCTCCCAGCTGACCAGCACCGAGCCGTTCGTCGACGCGCTGGAACGGGTGCTGGCGCTGGTGGACCGGCTGGCGGAAGACGGCATCGAGCTGTCGCACATCGATGTCGGCGGCGGGCTGGGCGTGCGCTATCGCGACGAGACCCCGCCGGAGCCGGACGTCTGGGCGGCCGCCCTGCGCGAGACCCTGGGCGAGCGGCCGCTGAAGGTGCTGCTGGAGCCGGGCCGGGCGATCGCCGCCAACGCCGGGGTGTTCCTGACCCGGGTGGAATACCTCAAGCACTCGGAGCACCGCGATTTCGCGATCGTCGACGGGGCGATGAACGACCTGCTGCGCCCGGCGCTGTACGGCGCGTGGCAGGCGATCGATCCGATCGTGCCGCGCGACGACACCGAGACCCGCAGTTACGACGTGGTCGGACCCGTATGCGAGACCGGGGATTTCCTCGGGCGCGAACGCGATCTCGCGCTGGCCCCCGACGACGTGCTGGCGGTGCGCTCCGCCGGGGCCTACGGCTATGTGATGGCGGGCAACTACAACAGCCGCCCGCGCCCGCCCGAGGTCATGGTGGACGGTGACCACTATCAGATCGTCAACCGCCGCGAGCAGGTCGATCATCTGATGATGCGCGAGAGCATGCTGCCGCGCGATCCCGACGAGGAAGATCCGCCCGGGAGGGTCGATCCGTGATCCCGCGGCGGCCCGAGCCCGAGCTGATGCTGGAGCCCGGCCAGGCCCGGGCCTATGCCGAGGCGGATTTCGCGCAGCCCCACGAGGGCTTCGTGGATGCCTTCGCCGAAGTGTTCCCGGAGCCGGTGCGCGGCCCGGTACTGGATCCGGGTTGCGGCCCGGGGGATGTCAGCCTGCGCTTCGCCGCGCGCCATCCCGACTGCGAGGTCGACGGGCTGGACGGGGCTCCCGCGATGCTGGCGGCCGGGGCTGCGCTGTGCGCGGGGCATCCGGCCGCCGATCGCGTGCATCTGGCCGAGGGTTGCCTGCCCGATGCGCGGGGCCCGCGCGCGCCCTACGCCACCATCATCTGCAACTCGCTGCTGCATCACCTGCATGATCCGGGAGTGCTGTGGCAGGTGATCCGTCGTGACGGCGCCCCCGGGGCGCGGGTGTTCGTGATGGATCTGCGTCGTCCCGATTCGGAGGCCGAAGTGAAACGCCTGGTGGCGGAGCACTCGGCCGACGCCCCGGAAGTCCTGCGGCGCGACTTCGAGCACTCGCTGCATGCGGCGTTTACCCCCGAGGAGGTCCAGGACCAGCTGGCCGCGGCCGGCCTCGACGGCTTCCGCGTGCGGGTCACCAGCGACCGCCACATGGTCATCCACGGGCGGCTGCCGGAGCGCGCGGAGTGAGCGGGCTCGCCTTCACCAAGATGCATGGCCTGGGCAACGACTTCGTGGTGTTCGACGGCGTGCGTCAGGCGGTCGCGCTGACCACCGAGCAGCTGCGCCTGCTGGCGGATCGCCATTTCGGGGTGGGCTGCGACCAGATCCTGCTGGTGGAGCCGCCCGCCGATCCGGCGAGCGCGCTGTTTCGCTATCGCATCTTCAACGCCGACGGTGGCGAGGTGGAGCAGTGCGGCAACGGCGCGCGCTGCTTCGCCCGTTTCGTGCGCGAGCAGGGTCTGACCGATGCCCGCGAGATCCCGGTGGAGACCCTGGGTGGTCCGCTGGTGCTGCGGGTGGAGGCGGACGAACAGGTCACCGTCGACATGGGCTGCCCGGTGCTGGAACCGGCGCGCATCCCGTTCGAGGCCGACTTCCAGGCACCGGAGTACCCCCTCGAGGTCGGCGACACCTTCCTGAAGATCGGCGCGGTGTCCATGGGCAACCCGCATGCCGTGACCTTTGTCGACGACGTGGGGCAGGCACCGGTGGCGACCCTGGGGCCCGCGATCGAGGCGCATCCCCGCTTCCCGCGCCGCGTGAACGCCGGTTTCGCCGCGGTACGTGATCGCGGGCACCTGGACCTGCGGGTATACGAACGCGGCGCCGGCGAGACCCTGGCCTGCGGCTCCGGCGCCGCCGCGGCGATGGTGGTGGCCCGTCTGCAGGGCCGGGTCGATGACTGCGTGCGGGTCTCGCTGCCGGGCGGGACCCTTGTGCTAAGCTGGGGCGGCAGGCCGGAGTCGCCGGTGCGGCTGACCGGCCCCGCAACCACGGTATTCAACGGCAGGATCGATCTATGAGTACAGACCCCTCCAGTGTCTCCCCGGCGGGGGATGGTGCCGAGCTCTCGGCGGCCGAGGTCGAGGCCTGGCTGCGCGAGCACCCGGATTTCTTCCTCGACCACCAGGCCCTGCTGGACGTGCTGCGCATCCCGCATCCGGCCGGTGGAGCCGAGTCCCTGGTCGAACGCCAGCTCAAGCGCTTGCGCGAGCAGAACCGCCAGCTGGAGCAGCGTATGCACGAGCTGGTGGAGCGTGCCCGCGACAACGAACGGGTCGGCCGCCAGCTGCACGATCTGGCCCGAACCCTGATGCGTGCGGAGAACCTGGATGCGGTGCTGGCGCTGACGCAGGACGCCCTGCGCGATGAACTGGGCGCCGAGCGGGTGAGCATCCGTCTGGCGGAGCGCGAGGTGCAGGACCTGCACGCCCTGGATACCGCCCAGCTGGCCGTGCTGGAACCACTGTTCGCCCGCGGCCGGGCACAGTGTGGCCGCGTGCCCCCGGACATGCTGAAGGTGCTGTTCGACGATGCGGACGACACGGTGGGTTCGGCGATCCTGATGCCGCTGCTGGCGGACGACGAACGCGTGGGCGTTCTGGGCCTGGCCAGTGCCTCACCGGACCGCTTCCAGCCGGATATGGGGACCTACTTCGTCACCCATATCGGCGAGCTGCTGGCCGAGTCCATCCGCTGCCATGCCGAACGCAAACAGGCCGCCTGAGTCCGAGCCGCAACCCGACCCCGCCATCGAGGCCTATCTCGCGCATCTGCGTGATGTGCGCGGGCTGTCGCCGCACACCGTAGCCGCGTACCGTCGCGACCTGCGCGAACTGCGCCGGGCCTGGGGCGCGCCCTGGACGGAGCTGGATGCCGCCGCGCTGCGCCGCATCGTGGCCGGCCTGGCCCGGGGCGGGCGGCATCCGCGCTCGGTCCGCCGGTTTCTCGCCGCAGTGCGCGGTTTCCTCGATTTTCAGGTGGAGCGTGGCGAGCGCGCCGCCAACCCCGCCGCGGGGCTGCGCGGTCCGAAGACCGACCGTCCGCTGCCCCGCGGGCTGGACGTGGATCAGGCGCAGCAGGCGCTGGATGCCCCGCCCGCCACCGGCTCCGCGCCGGACGGGGAAGCGGCCGATCCCGATTCGCCCCTGGCGCGCCGCGACCGCGCGATGCTGGAGCTGCTGTACGGCTCCGGACTGCGGCTGGCGGAACTGACCGGGCTGGATCTGCCGGACGTGGACCGGGATGCCGGCATGGTACGGGTTCTCGGCAAGGGCCGCCGCGAGCGGCGGGTGCCCGCCGGGCGCATGGCGCTGGCTGCCCTGCGCGACTGGCTGGCGGTGCGAGGCCAGTGGGCCAACGACGACGAACCCGCGCTGTTCGTGACCCGCCGGGGGCGGCGCATCAGCAACCGCTCGGTGCAGCGCCGGGTCGAGGAGGCCGGGCGCCGGGGCGGGCTCGACGTGCATCTGCACCCGCATCGCCTGCGCCACGCCTTCGCCAGCCACCTGCTGGAATCCAGCGGCGACCTGCGTGCGGTGCAGGAACTGCTGGGGCATGCCGATCTGTCCACTACCCAGATCTACACCCATCTGGACTATCAGCACCTGGCCGAGGTCTACGATGCCGCCCATCCCCGCGCGCGGCGTCACGATCCGGCCGACGAGACGGGTTCGTAGGCGGCCGCAACCGCGTACAATCCCGGTCCGGATCCGACCACCGATTGCAGGAGACCACCGTGGAGCAGTTTCGTGGCACCACCATCGTCTGCGTGCGCCGTAACGGCGCCGTGACCCTGGGCGGCGACGGCCAGGTATCGCTGGGCAACACCGTGATGAAGGGCAACGCGCGCAAGGTGCGCCGCGTCTATCACGACCGCATCCTCGCCGGATTCGCCGGCGGCACGGCCGACGCCTTTACCCTGTTCGAGCGCTTCGAGGGCATGCTGGAGAAGCACTCCGGCAACATCACCCGGGCCGCGGTCGAGCTGGCCAAGGACTGGCGCACCGACCGCGCGCTGCGCAAGCTGGAGGCACTGCTGGCGGTGTCCGATCGCGAGAACTCGTTCGTGATCTCGGGCAACGGCGACGTGATCGAGCCCGAGAACGCGCTGATCGCGATCGGCTCCGGCGGCCCCTACGCCCAGGCCTCGGCCCAGGCCCTGTTGCAGAACACCGACCTGCCGGCGCGCGACGTGGTGGAGAAGAGCCTCCATACCGCCGCCGACATCTGCGTCTACACCAATCACAACATCACGCTGGAGAGCCTCGACGCCGAGTGACGCCCCGGCGTCGCCCGCAAGGCTCCCCGGCCGCGACCCTTCAGGACCGCAAGCCATGAGCGACATGACCCCCCGCGAAATCGTCCAGGAACTGGATCGCTACATCATTGGCCAGGACGGGGCCAAGCGTTCCGTGGCCGTCGCCCTGCGCAACCGCTGGCGCCGGCGGCAGCTGCCCGAGGCCCTGCAGCCCGAGGTCACGCCCAAGAACATCCTGATGATCGGTCCCACCGGCGTCGGCAAGACCGAGATCGCCCGCCGCCTGGCGAAGCTGGCGAAGGCCCCGTTCATCAAGGTCGAGGCGACCAAGTTCACCGAAGTCGGCTATGTCGGGCGCGATGTGGAGTCGATCATCCGGGATCTGGCCGAAAACGCGATCAAGCAGCTGCGCGAGGAAGAGATGCAGCAGCACCGCGGCCAGGCCGAGGACGCCGCCGAGGAGCGCATCCTCGATGCCCTGCTGCCGCGGCCGCGCAACGCCGGTTTCACCGAGTCCGGCGACGACGCGGCCAACAACGAGACCCGGCAGAAGCTGCGCAAGCGCCTGCGCGAGGGCAGCCTGGACGAGCGCGAGATCGACATCGAGCTCCAGCAGCAGGGGCAGAACGTCGAATTGATGACGCCGCCCGGCATGGAGGAGATGGCCAGCCAGCTGCAGTCGATGTTCCAGAACATGGGTGGCCAGAAGAGCCAGCAGCGGCGCCTGAAGATCGCCGATGCCCGGCGCCTGCTGGTGGACGAGGAGGCCGCGCGCCTGGTCAACGAGGAAGAACTCAAGGTCAAGGCGATCGAGCGGGTCGAGCAGAGCGGGATCGTGTTCCTCGACGAGATCGACAAGGTCGCCAAGGGCAGCGAGAAGAGCGGCTCGGATGTCTCCCGCGAGGGCGTGCAGCGCGACCTGCTGCCGCTGATCGAGGGCACCACCGTGTCCACCAAGCTGGGCATGGTGCGCACCGACCATATCCTGTTCATCGCCTCCGGCGCGTTCCACCTGAGCAAGCCGTCGGACATGGTCCCCGAGCTCCAGGGCCGGCTGCCGATCCGGGTGGAACTGGAACCGCTGTCGGTGGAGGCCTTCGTGCGCATCCTGACCGAGCCCACCGCGTCGCTGACCGAGCAGTACGTGGAGCTGATGAAGACCGAGGGCGTCAGCGTGGAATTCCGCGACGAGGGCGTGCAGCGCCTCGCCGAGATCGCCCACGACGTCAATGCGCGCACCGAGAACATCGGCGCGCGGCGGCTGCACACCGTGCTCGAACGCCTGCTGCAGGACGTCGCCTTCCGCGCCCCCGATATCCCGGAACCGGTCGTGATCGACCGCGCGTTCGTCGACGAACGCCTGAGCGACCTGGCCGAGGACGAGGACCTGTCGCGCTACATCCTGTAGCGCGCCAACCCCGGAGCCCGTGCCGGGGTATGCCCGCCGGGGCGCGCGGGCTGGTATCCTCGCCGGCGGCAGTGATTCCGGAACCGCCCTGGCGGTTCCGGGCGTTCCCATCGTCCCGGGCAATCCGGGCGCCGCACGTCGGAGGCCGCATGAGCAGTACGCAACGACCCACGGACATCCAGCTGCACCAGAAGTCGCGCATCCTCGAACTGCGCTACGCCGATGGCTCGCATTTCGAGCTGCCCTGCGAGTTCCTGCGGGTGTATTCGCCGTCGGCTGAGGTGCGCGGGCACGGCCCCGGACAGGAGGTGCTGCAGGTCGGCAAGGAGGATGTGAACATCACCGCGATCGAGCCGGTCGGCAATTACGCAGTCAAGCTGGTGTTCTCCGACGGCCACGATACGGGCATCTACGACTGGGATTACCTCTACAAGCTGGGTACGGAACAGGAGCGTCTGTGGCAGGATTACCTGGAACGGCTGCATCAGGCCGGTCACGAACGCCGCACCCACTGACGCAAGAAGACTCATGAACGACGACGACCCCGGCAAGACCCACTTCGGCTACCAGACCGTTTCCGAATCCGAGAAGACCGAGCGGGTCGGACAGGTGTTCCACTCCGTGGCTTCCCGCTACGACGTGATGAACGACCTGATGTCCATGGGCATCCACCGCGTGTGGAAGCGCTACACCGTGGAACGCGCCGGGGTGCGGCCCGGCATGCGCATCCTCGACCTGGCCGGCGGGACCGGCGATCTCGCCAGTGCGTTCGCGCCGCGGGTCGGACCGAAGGGCCAGGTCGTGGTCTGCGACATCAACGCCTCCATGCTGGAGGCCGGGCGCGACCGGCTGATCGACGAGGGCCGGGTCGGCAACATCGACTACGTGCAGGCGGATGCCGAAGTCCTGCCGTATCCCGACGAGTCCTTCGACCGCATCACCATGGCCTTCGGCCTGCGCAACGTGACCCGCAAGGAAAACGCGCTGGCGGAGATGCGCCGGGTGCTCAAGCCCGGCGGTCGGGTGCTGATCCTGGAGTTTTCGCAGCCGGTGGCGCCGCTGCGGCCGGCCTACGATGTCTATTCCTTCAAACTCCTGCCGCTGATGGGCCGTCTGGTCGCCAATGATGCCGACTCCTATCGCTATCTGGCCGAATCCATCCGCATGCACCCGGATCAGGAGACCCTCGCCGGGCTGATGCGCGATGCCGGCCTGGAACGCGTCGAATACGACAACCTCACTGGCGGGATCGTCGCGCTGCACCGTGCCACCCGCCTGTAACCCCGGGAGCCGCCACCGATGTCCGAGCCCGCCGCCCTGCCGAGCCCCGTCACCGCTCTGGTCGAGACCCTGCTGAACGAGATCCTGGCGGCCGCGCCGGAACCGGCACGCGAGCGCCTGGCCGGCCGCGCGGTGGCCATCGTGGTCGAGCCGCCGGGGGTCGCGTTCAGTCTGGTGGGTGCCGCCGACCGCCTGCAGGTGATCGGCGGGGTGGAAGAACCCGTGGATGCCCGCGTGGCCGGCTCGCCATTGTCGCTGGGGGCGGCCATGACCCGCGACGACCGCAGCGGCCTGGAAATCACTGGGGATGCCACCGCACTGTCGGATCTGCAGCGCGCGCTGGGCGAGGCCGAGCACGACTGGGCGGCGCTGTTCGAGCGGGTTGCCGGCGCCGGTTCGGCCGGTCCGCTGCAGGACCTGTTCCGGCGTGCGACCGGCGGCCTGCGTCATGCGGCCACGCGCTCCGCCGAGGACCTGGCCGATTATGCCCGCGACGAGGCGGGCTGGCTGCCGCCGTCCGGGGCCTTCGAGGCCTTCAGCGAGGACGTGGCCCGCCTGCGCGACGATACCGCCCGGCTGGAGGCGCGCCTGCGCCGTCTCGAATCCGGAGACGCCTGACACCCATGCGACGCAGCTTCTACCAGGGTCTGCGGCTGTGGACCATCGCCCGGGTCCTGGTGCGCTACCGGCTGGACGTCATCCTGTTCACCCTCAAGCCGCTGCGTCCGCTGAGCTTCCTGCTCTATCTCGCGCCGTGGAACTGGTTCCGCCGCACCCGGGGCACGCGGGGTGAACGCATCCGCCGCGCGCTGGAGGACCTCGGGCCGATCTTCATCAAGTTCGGGCAGATGCTGTCGACCCGCCGCGACCTCCTCCCGGACGACATCGCGGTGGAGCTGGCGCGCCTGCAGGATCGTGTCCCGCCGTTCCCCGCCGACCGAGCGCGCGCGGTGATCGAGGCCGAGCTGGAACGCCCGGTGGACATCGCCTTTGCCGAGTTTTCCGATACCCCGCTGGCCTCGGCCTCCATCGCCCAGGTGCACGAGGCGCGGCTGCAGGACGGCCGCGAGGTGGTGGTGAAGGTCGTGCGGCCCGGCATCCTGAAGACCATCCGCGCGGACCTCGAGGTGATGCATACCATCGCCGCGCTGGCGGATCGCTACTGGAGCGAGGCTCGGCGGCTGCGCCCGCGTGAGGTGGTGGACGAGTACGAGAAGACCGTCACCGACGAGCTGGACCTGATCCGCGAGGGCGCCAACGCGGCGGCCATCCATCGCAATTTCGCGGACAGCCACCTGCTCTACATCCCGGAGATCATCTGGGACTACACGCGCCAGAGCGTGCTGGTGATGGAACGCATCGAGGGCATTCCGGTGGCCGACGTGGCCGCCCTGCGTGAACGCGGGGTGGATCTGCGGCTGCTGGCGGAGCGCGGCGTGGAGATCTTCTTCACCCAGGTGTTCAAGCACAACTTCTTCCACGCCGACATGCACCCGGGCAATATCTTCGTCGATGCCACCCATCCCGACGACCCGACGTACCGCGCGGTCGATTTCGGCATCGTCGGCTCGCTGCTGGACTCCGACCAGCGTTACCTCGCGGAGAACTTCTACGCCTTCTTCAACCGTGACTACCGGCGCGTGGCCGAGCTGCACGTGGAATCCGGCTGGGTCCCGAAGGACACCCGGGTCGACGAGTTCGAGGCGGCGATCCGGTCGGTGTGCGAGCCGATCTTCCAGAAGCCGCTGGACGAGATCTCCTTTGGCCAGGTGCTGATGCGGCTGTTCCAGACCGCGCGGCGCTTCGACATGGAGGTCCAGCCGCAGCTGGTGCTGTTGCAGAAGACCCTGCTGAACATCGAGGGCCTGGGGCGCCAGCTGTACCCGCAGCTGGACCTGTGGACCACCGCCAAGCCGTTCATCGAGCAGTGGATGCACGAGCGCATGGGGACGCGCGCCTTCTTCCGCAGCGCGCGCGAACACCTGCCGCGGCTGCTGGCCCATCTGCCGGAGCTGCCGCTGCATGTGGAGAAGGCGCTGACGGTGGAGGAGCAGCGGGCCGAACGCGATGCCGCGCTGCGCCAGCAGATCCGCGAGCTGGAGGACGGTCTCGGTCAGCAGGACCGGCGCCGGCGCGAGGGCCTGGCCGCGCTGGGGCTGCTGGTGGTGGCGGGCCTGAGCCTGCAGCTGGACGTGCCCGAGTGGCTGGGGCTGGCCTGGCCGGCCTGGCCCGCGGGGATCCTGGGGCTGGGGCTCTTGCTGTTCAGCCTGCGGCCGCTGCCGCCGCGGCCGCAGAACTGACCCGGCCGGCTCCGTTCCTGGCCCGGCCCGGGCCTCAGCCGAGCAGGCCGCGCAGCACGTAGAAGAACAGGATCGCCAGGATCGCCCCGGCCGGCAGGGTCACGATCCACGACATGAAGATCATGCGTACCAGGCGCAGGTCGATCGCCGCGATCCCGCGGGCCAGGCCCACGCCGAGGATCGCGCCCACCAGGGTGTGGGTGGTGGAGATCGGCAGGCCGGTGCCCGAGGCCAGCACCACGGTGGCGGCCGCGGCCGCCGTCGCGGCATAGCCGCGGCTGGGGGTCAGCTGGGTGATGCCGGTGCCCACCGTGGCGATCACCTTGTGGCCGTAGGTGAACAGGCCGAACACGATCCCGAAGCCGCCCAGCAGCAGGACCCACATCGGGACCAGCGTCTCCGGGTCCACCTCGCCGGTCTGGATGACGTCCACCACTGCGGCCAGCGGGCCCACGGCGTTGGCCACGTCGTTGGACCCCAGGGCAAAGGCCATGGCGCAGCCGGTGACCACCATCAGCACGCCGAAGACCTTCTCGACGTCAATGAAGTGCGAGCCGTTTTCGTCCGCCGGGATCTCCTCGAACCGCAGCCGGCGGATGGCCAGCATGCCGAACGCCACCACGATCAGGCTGATCAGGGTCGCCAGACCGTAACTCTGTACGGTGGTGAGATTGAGGCCGACATGGGTCAGCCCCTTGAACATGGTGACCAGCGCGGTCACGAAGGCGGTGAGGAAGATGTACAGCGGGGCCCAGCGCTTTGCGTTTTTCAGCGGGTCCACCGTGTCCAGGATCAGGAGCTGCACGCTGCGGAACAGGGCGAACGCGATCGCGCCGCCGATCATCGGCGAAAGAACCCAGGATGCCGCGATGGTGCCGACCCGCTCCCAGCGCACCACCTCGAACCCGAGCCCGACCACCGCGAAGCCGATGATGGCGCCGATGATGGAATGCGTGGTGGAGACCGGCCAGCCGAAATAGGACGCGACCATCAGCCAGGTCCCGGCCGCCGCCAGGGCCGCCAGCATCCCGAACACCAGCAGGTCCGGACTGTCCGCCAGTAGCTCGGAATCGACCATCCCGCTGCGGATGGTCTGGGTTACCTCGCCCCCGGCCAGCCAGGCACCGGCGAACACGAAGACCCCGGCCACCACCACCGCCTGGCGGATGGTCAGGGCACGTGACCCAACCGAGGTGCCCATGGCATTGGCCACGTCGTTGGCGCCGATGCCCCAGGCCATGAACAGACCGAAGATGACCGCAAGGGCGAGCAGCACAATGCCGTATTCCATGCCGTCTCCCGAGCCTCGTCTTGTGTCGGGTGGTTACTTGGCCAGCATCAGCTGCAGGCGGCTGCCCACGCGCTGTGCCAGGTCGGCGAGATCGCCAATGGAGTCGATCACGCGATACATGAACATCACGTTCACCGGCGGCAGCTCCGTCTCCCGGGCAAACAGCATTTCGCGGACCTCGCGCTGGGCGTCATCGGCCTCGTGCTCGAGGCTGTCGAGCTTCTGCAGGATGCGGTTGACGACCTCGACCTCGTGGCCGCGGAAACCGGCTTCCACCAGTTCGTCCAGTTCGTTGACCGCGCGGCCGGCCTGGTCGACGGTGTCCACGCTGCGCTGCAGGAACCGCTGTACCGGTTCCTGCATGTCGTCGGGGAAACGCATCTGCCGGCCCAGCATGAGCCCGGCGATGTCCTTGGCCTTGTTGGCGATCTGGTCCTGGATGAGGAGGGTGTCGAGGACGTCGCGGCGCGACATGGCGAGCATCAGCCCCTTGGGAAGGTGCAGACGCAGATCCTTCTTCAGGCGGTCGGCATCGTGTTCGAGTTCGACGATGCGCTCCTGATGGGTGCGAGCCGTGTCCCAGTCTTCGCGATCCACCGCCTGAATGAACAGCGGCAGTTCCGCGATACAGGAACGGACCTTGTCCATGTGCGCCTGCAGCGGGCGCACCGGGGACCGGCCGAACAGCTCGAAGACAAAGTTCTTGGGGCTCATGGCGGCGCGAAGAGTGTCACAGACCTCTAATCTAGCGCAAACGGCCCCGCCGTGCTTACCGGGCGGCTCTGCGTTACACTCGGCTATGAGCTGGGGGTGCCCCGTTGTCGCGAGCGACGAGGGGGCTGAGAGAGTCCCCTTGAACCTGAACCGGTTGACACCGGCGGAGGGAAGCTCGGTCAACGGTCTGCTGTACCCGGGGTCCCTGCCCCCGCGATCGCCCTGCCCGCGCTCCCTTCGCCTCACGCGACAGCAGAGGTCCGATCATGAGCGCCATCCCCGAGTCGTTTGCCCGCAAGACCGCCGAGGTCTCCGCGGAGGTCACCCGCCCGTTCCCGAACTCCGAGAAGCGCTACGTCGAGGGGTCGCGCGCGGACATCCGCGTGCCGTATCGCGAGGTCGCGCAGACGCCGACGATGACCTCCGGCACGCCCGAGGAGAACCCGCCGATCCCGGTCTACGACACCTCCGGCCCCTACACCGACCCCGAGGCGAGCATCGACCTGCACCGCGGCCTGGCGGATCTGCGCGGTGGCTGGATCGACGAACGTGCGGACACCGAGTGGCTGGACGGCCCGAGCTCGGAGTACGGCCGTGCCCGCGCCGCCGATCCGGAACTGGCCAGCCTGCGCTTCGAGCACATCCGCCCGCCGCGCCGCGCGCAGGCCGGCGCGAACGTGTCGCAGCTGCACTACGCCCGCCAGGGCATCATCACCCCGGAGATGGAGTTCGTCGCGATCCGCGAGAACAACCGCCTGCAGGAACTGCGCGCCGACCCGCGCTACCAGAAGTTGCTGCGAAGCCACGCCGGCGAGTCGTTCGGTGCCTCCATCCCCGAGGAGATCACCCCCGAGTTCGTGCGCGAGGAGATCGCCCGCGGCCGCGCGATCATCCCGGCGAACATCAATCACCCCGAGCTCGAGCCGATGATCATCGGCCGCAACTTCCGGGTGAAGGTGAACACCAATATCGGCAACTCCGCGGTCACCTCCTCGATCGAGGAAGAGGTGGAGAAGCTCGTCTGGTCCGCGCGCTGGGGTGGCGACACCCTGATGGACCTGTCCACCGGCAAGAACATCCACGAGACCCGCGAGTGGATCCTGCGCAACTCGCCGGTGCCGATCGGCACCGTGCCGATCTACCAGGCGCTGGAGAAGGTCGACGGCAAACCCGAGGACCTGACCTGGGAGCTGTTCCGCGACACCCTGATCGAGCAGGCCGAACAGGGCGTGGACTACTTCACCATCCACGCCGGCGTGCGCCTGCAGTACGTTCCGCTGACCGCCGACCGGGTGACCGGCATCGTCTCCCGCGGCGGCTCGATCATGGCCAAGTGGTGCCTGGCGCATCACCAGGAGAACTTCCTCTACACCCACTTCGACGAGATCTGCGAGATCATGCAGGCCTTCGACGTCTCGTTCTCGCTGGGCGACGGCCTGCGCCCCGGCTGCCTGGCCGACGCCAATGACGCCGCGCAGTTCGGCGAGCTGGAGACCCTGGGCGAGCTGACGCAGAAGGCCTGGGAACACGACGTGCAGGTGATGATCGAGGGCCCCGGCCATGTCCCGCTGCAGAAGGTGAAGGAGAACGTCGACAAGGAGCTGGAGGACTGCTTCGAGGCGCCCTTCTACACCCTCGGCCCGCTGGTGACCGACATCGCCCCGGCCTACGACCACATCACCTCCGGCATCGGCGCGGCCAACATCGGCTGGTACGGCACCGCGATGCTCTGCTACGTGACACCGAAGGAACATCTGGGCCTGCCGAACAAGCAGGACGTGCGCGACGGCATCATCACCTACAAGATCGCCGCCCACGCCGCCGACCTGGCCAAGGGTTTCCCCGGCGCGCAGCTGCAGGACAACGCCCTGTCCAAGGCGCGCTTCGAGTTCCGCTGGGAGGACCAGTTCAACCTGGCGCTGGATCCGGAGCGCGCGCGCGAATTCCACGACGAGACCCTGCCGAAGGAAGCGCACAAGGTCGCCCACTTCTGCTCCATGTGCGGCCCGAACTTCTGCTCGATGAAGATCACCCAGGACGTGCGCGACTACGCCGCGGCCCAGGGGCTTTCGGAACAGGAGGCGCTGGAAAAGGGCATGCAGGAGAAGGCGGTGGAGTTCGTCGAGAAGGGCGCGCAGATCTACCGCGAGGTGTAAGCCAACGGGGATAGCCCGGGTGAGGCCGCGTTAGCGCACCTCGATGCGGTCGCGCCCGTTCTTCTTGGCCGCGTACAGGGCCCGGTCGGCACGGTCGAAGGTGTCGACCCGGTCCTCGCCGGGTCGGTATTCGGTCACCCCGAAGCTCGCGGTGAGCGGCCCGACCGTCTCGAAGTCGAAGGCATTGATGCGGGCCTGCAGGTCGCGGGCGGCGGCCACGGCCTGGTCGGCCCGGGTCTGCGGCAGCAGCACGAAGAATTCCTCCCCGCCGATCCGCCCCGCGGCGTCCGCCTTGCGCAGGTGTTGGCGCAACAGTTCGGCGAACTGCTGCAGCACCGCGTCGCCGACGCTGTGGCCCCAGGTGTCGTTCACCGCCTTGAAGTGGTCGATATCCATCAGGATCACCGAGAACGGCTGGCCGTAGCGCTCGGCGCGGGCGCGCTCCTCCTCGAACCGCTGTTCGATGTGCGCGCGGTTCCACAGCGAGGTCAGCGAATCGATCTGCGCGGAATGAGTCAGCTCGCACTGCTGCAGGAATGTGGCCTTGAGCGCGCGTTCCAGGATGAAGGCGGCCAGCACCCCGAACGAGAAGGCCGCCAGTACCCAGAACAGATGCAGCTGCACCAGCCCGGTTGGCATCGGCAGCTGAACCGTGGCGGCAATCACCAGGGCGACGATCGCTCCGGCCGAAATCGAGGCCTGACGCAGCGTCAGTCCCGATACCGTGAAGGTCCAGATGATGCTCAGGTAGATCTCGGGGGCGAACACCAGGAACTGCGGCGAGCCCGCGTTCAGGTGCAGATTGGCGGCGTTCGCGACCACCGGCGCGATCATCAGCAATGCCCACATCCAGCGCTGCAGGGAGGCCCGCAGGCTCATCGCCGCCACCGCCAGCAGCATGCCCGGGACCAGCAGGGCATGGGCGAAGACGCGCAGGCCGGTTGCGTCGGCGTCCACCGTCTGCTCGATACCGGCGTACAGCAGATACATCGCGGCGGTCAGAAGCGCGATGTAGCGAACCTGCGGGATGCGCGCGGCCCGCAGCCAGGCCGAGAACGCGTGGCGGGTCGCCTCGTCTTCGCCGTGCAGCGGATCCAGTCGGGCCCGCAGTGGTCGTTCCGTTTCCAAATTGACCCCCCGTTGCGAGACCGGCCTCCGCCGCCGGTGTGCCACCGGGGCACCATGGGCCCGCCATCATCATGATGCGGGTATTCACCGGAAAATGTCAGCCCGGCAGGAGCGATGGCCTCGCCTGGCGGGTTGACGCTGTGGGCCCGCTTCGGTAGGAAGAATGTCCATTGTCCGTCGGGTTTTCCGTCGCGGGCAATCACTCACGGTCGAGGTCCTTCCATGTTGCGAATCCGAACCCTCCCGGTGCTGTTTCTCGTGCTGGCCGTCGCCGGTCCCGGCTCCGTGGCGCTGGCCTTCGAGCGCGGCGATTCCGGGGATGTGGCCGTGCGCTCGGCCGAGCTGCGCGCGGCGCCCGGTCATCTGAGCGCGATCCGTGGTCATCTCGATTACGGCACCCGAGTCGAGGTCAGGGACCATAGCCAGGGATTTCTGCGGGTGCGCAGCGAGGCCGGCGAAGAGGGCTGGCTGCACCCGTCCGCGCTGAGTCGGGATCCGGTGATCCTGACGGGGGACGGGGACGACGTTGAACGGGACGCGGATCGCGACGAGATCGCCCTGGCCGGGCGCGGCTTCAACGAGGAGGTGGAAGAGCGCTATCGCAGTGAGCGCGGCCTGTCCTTCGCCCCGGTCGACCAAATGGAAGCCGGGGGGGCGGATCCCGAGGATCTGAGGGCGTTCATCGAGCAGGGCGAGCTGCATCTGCCGGAGGGTGAGTGATGCGAGTACGCAATGGATCCTGCCTGCTGCTGCCGGTGTTCCTGGTACTGTCGCTGGCGCTGCTCGCGGGTTGCCGCACGGTCGCTTCGGTGGGTGCCGAGCTCGGTACACAGGCCGGCGTGCTGGATGCGCGGCAGGCCGAAAGCCTGCGCCAGACCGGTGAGCTGGCGGAGCGCAGCATGGAGGACTTCACCCCGGAGCAGGAATATTTCATCGGCCGCGCCGTGGCGGCCCGGGTGCTGGAGGACTACGCGGTACACGATGATCCGGCCGCACAGGCGTACCTCAACAACCTGGGCGGGGTCCTGGCCCTGCACTCGGAGCGCCCGAGCCTCTATCAGGGGTATTCCTTCCGCCTGCTGGATTCCGACGAGCTCAATGCCTTTGCCACCCCGGGCGGGCATATCTTCATCACCCGCGGCATGGCCCGGCTGGCGGAAACCGAGGACGAACTGGCGGCCATCCTCGCGCACGAGATCGCGCACGTGCAGGAGCGTCATGGCCTGCAGGCGATCCGCAGCTCGCGCGTGACCGCGGCGCTTACCAGTGCGGCGCTGACCGGGGCACACCTGGCGGGGGACGATGATCTGCGCGAGCTGACGGACATCTTCGAGGACTCCATCGACGACATCACCCGGACCCTGTTCGTGAATGGCTATTCGCGCGAGTTCGAGCGCGAGGCCGATGCCGGCGCGGTGGCCATCCTCGAGCGCACGGGCTATCGCCCCGAGGCGCTGACTCGCGTGCTGGAGCGCATGGATGACGAATGGGACCCGCAGGGCCCGGGATTCGCCCGCACCCATCCATCGCCCTCCAGGCGCATCGCGGAGCTGGGGCTGGAGCCGGCGGACTCGCGCAGCGAGGCCCGGGCCGAGCGTTTCTCGCGGTTCCGCGCGGCCCTCTGACGGCGACTCCGGATGTCCGCCAGCTCCCGCTCCGGAGGCCGTTTCCGGCGGGCCCTGATGACCGGGCTGCTGGCGGTCCTGCTGGCCCTGGTGGCGGAGCAGTCGGGCTGGCTCGACGGTCCGGAGCGGGCGGCCTACGACCTGCAGGCGCGCCTGCTGGCCGGGCTGATGCCTCCGGACCAGGACGACGAGGTCGTGCTGATCCTGGTCGACGAGCAGAGCCTCGAGTGGGCGCTGGATACCCAGGGCCAGGGCTGGCCATGGCCGCGCGAGTACCCGGCGGTGATCGCCGATTTCGCCCGTCGTGCGGGGGCCGCCTCGCTGACCTTTGATGTGCTCTACACCGACGATTCCCGTTTCGGCGTGCATGATGATCGGCGGTTCGCGCGGGCCGCCGCGGATTTCGGTCCGACCGTTTTCGCCGCGCTGTACGGCGAGGAGGCCGCCCGCCACGACCGGTTTCCGCAGGACGCGCCCGTCTCGTCCGCGACGGTGGAGGTCGAAGGGGCCGGTAGCGCCACCTTCCCCGCGTTTTCCCGCGCGACCTTCCCGGTGACCGAGCTTGCGCAGTCGGCGGCGCGCATGGGCAACGTGCACATTACCCCGGATCCGGACGGGGTCTACCGCCGGGTTCCGCCGGTGACCCGCTTCGACGGGGAGCTGGTGCCGGGTCTGGGGCTGGCGGCCTTTCTCGCGGGATCGGAGGAGCCGCCCGATCTGCGGCTGGAGGACGACGGTCGGGCACTGCGGGTCGGCGAACGGCGTGTGCCGCTGGACCCGGATGGCCGCCTGATCCTGCGCTTCGAGCGGCCGGGTGCGGAACGTACCCGGCTGCGGGCGGCCGCGGTCATCCAGAGCGAACTGCGGCTGGCGGCTGACGCCGAGGCCGACCCCGGGGCCGACCCCGGGGCCGATCCGCCGGTCGACCCCGCAGAACTCGAAGGGCGGCACGTAATGGTGGGGCTGTCGGCGGCCGGGCTGTTCGATCTGCGACCGCTGCCGCTGGATCCGCGTGCGCCCGGCGTGGAGTTCCACGCGACCATGCTGGAGAACCTGACCGCGGGGCGTTTCATGCGCGAGGTCGACGCCACCCGGGCGCAGATGCTGGTCGGTCTGCTGGCCTTTCTGCCGGCGTTCCTCGCCGGGCTGGGGCGCAGCAGTGCGAGCACGGCCCTGGCGATTGCGTTCGCCCTGGTGGCGCCGGTGCTGCTGTCCGGCTTTGCGCATGCCGGCGGGGTGTGGCTGCCCCTGGTCGTGCCACTGGTGGCCGGGCTGACGGGGACCGTGGGGGCCGCGGTCTACAACTATGCCCGCGAGGGCCGTGAACGGCGCTTCATCAAGGCGGCCTTCGCGCAGTATCTCAGCCCGCAGGTGATCGAGCGCCTGCTGGAGGAGCCCGATCGCCTGAAGCTGGGGGGCGAGCGCCGCGAGCTCACCATCTTCTTCAGTGATCTGGAGGGGTTTACCAGCCTCAGCGAACGGCTGTCACCGGATGATCTGACGCGGCTGCTCAACGAGTACCTGACCGAGATGACCGACATCCTTACGGCCTGTGGTGCCACCATCGACAAGTACGAGGGGGATGCGATCATCGCCTTCTGGAACGCGCCGGTGGATGTCCCCGACCATCCGCGCCGGGCGGTGGAGGCGGCGCTCGAATGTCAGCGCCGGCTGGCGGCCATGGCGCCGCGCCTGCGCGGGCGGGCCGGACGCGATCTCGCGATGCGTATCGGCGTGAACACCGGCGAGGCGGTGGTCGGCAACATGGGTTCGCGTACCCGTTTCGACTACACCATGCTCGGTGACGCGGTGAATCTGGCCGCGCGGCTGGAAGGGGCGAACAAGGTCTTCGGCACGTACACCCTGATCGCGGAGAGCACCGTACGGAAGCTCCCCGAAACGCTGTATTGCCGCGAGCTGGGCGAGATCCGCGTGGTCGGACGGGCGCGCCCGGTGCGGGTCTACGAGCCGGTCGCGCGGCTGGCCCTGGATGCGGCTCCCGAACGCTACGAGGTCTTCGCCCGGGCGCTGCAGATGCTGCGCCAGGGTCGGGTGGAGGAGGCGCGAGCGCTGTTCGCGACCATTGCCGATCAGGACCCGCCCGCGGCACGCTACGTCGAACGCTGCACGCGACTGCTGGAACAGGGCGAGGCCGGCGACGGCGTCTGGGAGCTCGACGCGAAGTAGCCGCGCCGCGTTCAGAGCCCCTGGCGCAGGGTGCCCAGCAGCTGGCTCATGCTCGCGTCGATGTCCATCTCGACGATCGTGGTGATGGATACAAAGTTCTGCATGGCATTGATGTTGGCGTCGCGCCGCGATGCCAGGCGTATCCGCTCCATCAGGGCACGGTTGACCGTGTTCAGCTCCCGGTGCAGTTCCTGCAGCCCTTCCATGTCCCAGTCCGGCGGTGCTTCGCCCTCCCGGCGGTCGAGGTACTGACGGACCAGATAGGTCCCCGCCATGCGGTACAGCGTTTCCTCGAGGGTGGCGAACGGCAGGTGGAATTCCGCCAGCGGGCGCAGCCGCGACAGGATCGGGCAGGCGCCCGAGGCCATGATCAGCCCGAACAGCGAGCGCAGGAATTCCTGGACGTCGCATTCCTTCAGATAGCTGCGTACGGGGGTGTCCACGCGGCCCCGGATGCGTTCCACCGACGGGCTGTCGGCGAAATGCCGGGCGATATCGGCGAACTCGATGGCCGCCGGGCAGTATTCCACGGTGCGCGCATCCAGCGGACAGTTTTCGCACTGTCGGCATTCCAGGCGGGTCCAGTCCGGATGGGCCTCGTCGTTATGGCGCGCCGGGTCCCGCGAGCGGTGGATATCCACCCGATAGCACCACTCGCTGCCGTCACTGCGTTCCAGGCGATAGATGATTTCGCTCATCGCTTTCTCTTCCCGCCGCTTTCACCGTGTTTTTGTGAAGCCTATCACGCTGCGCCGGGCCTGCCGCTCCCGGCTCCCGCGGTTTCTTTTTCACGGAGTTTCTGATCCTGGCTAACGCCTGGCTCACGCTTCGGGGGTGTAATCCCGCACGGAGCATGACAGCATTAGCACCCGCTCCGGATCAGGGAATGGTTCCGGACGGGCCATATGGATATCCAGAGGGATGCTTCAATGCGCTTCGGAGTTGCCAGTCGCCTGCGTGGCGGCCTGATCGGGCTCGCACTCGTTACGGTCGTCGCGAGTATCGTTTCCCTCGTTTCCTTCGAACGCTTCGCGAGCAGTTTCGACGAACTGGCGGCGGAACAGGTGCCGGTGCTCATGGGGACCGGCAACCTGGTCCAGCGCAGCGAGGCGATCGTTTCCACGTCAGTCGGTCTGCTCACGGCCGGAGACCCGGCCGAGCGGGCTTCCGGTTTTGCCGAAATCGAGCGTTACAACGCCGATATCGGTGCCCTTCTGGAACAGATGCCGCGCAACCAGGTGGACCCGGCAACCCTCGAGGAACTCGATTTCCTGCGCGAAGACATGATGGGCTCGGTGCGTGCCCTGGAGGCGGTAATGGAGGAACATGCCGCTCACGAGGAGCGCACGCGGTCGGTGCTGGCCGATCTGCGCGAGGCGCGCAGCGGGCTGGGCCGTCTGCGCGATGACCCGGATTATCCGGCGAGCTGGCTGGGACGCGCCGGCATGGTGATCATGAGTCTGGCCATGGCCGCGACGGTGGACTCGCGTGAAGACCTGGCCCCGCTGCGCGAACAGGCCAGGGACCGCGTCGAGATCCTCGTCCGCGCGACGGAAGACCTGCCGCCGGCACTGCGCCCGCAGGCCCGGCAGCTGACCGCGGATCTGCGCCGGCTCGTCCACGGCGACACGGGACTGCTGGCCACGCGCGAAGGCCAGCTGCGTCAGGCGGAGGCGGTGCAGGCCGAGCTCGGTACGGTGCGCGCCCGCGCCGGCCGTCTGGTCAGCGAGCTGTCGATGCTCACCTTCGAGCTGGAAACTAGCGTGATCACGCGGCAGGAGGAGGTGCAGGAGCTCTCGGATCAGCGCATGACGGTGCTGGCCGCCACCATGGCCATCGGCCTCCTGCTGGCGGGGGCGATCATTCAGTACGTCAATCGCCGGGTCGTGCGCCGGCTGCAGTCTCTTCACCACGGCATGAACGGCTGTGTCGGGGGCGAAAACACCTCGGTTCCGGTCGAGGGCAACGACGAGATCGGCGACATCGGACGGGCCGCGAACTACTTCATCGACTCTGTGCGCCGGCGCGAGGAGATGCTGGAGAAGCTGTTCGATGCCACTCCCCTGCCACTGGTGCTGTGCGAACCGGCCATGGGGGTCATCGAGCGGCACAATCGGCGTCTGACCGACCTGTTCGGACCCGATATCGAGAATGTCGGGATGCTGTTCGAAAACGCTCGGGACTGGGAGGAGCTGCGGGAGAACCTGGCCGGCGGGGCCTTCGTGGATCATCACGAACTGCAGCTGCGGCGGGCCGACGGCAGCCCGTTCTGGGCCCTGATCTCCGCACGCCGGATCACCCTGGGCGAGCGTGAACTCCTGCTGCTCAGTGCGCTGGACATCTCGGCCCGCAAGCAGGCCGAAGCCGCGATGCGCGAGGCCAAGGAACGCGCCGAAGACGCCACGCGGGCGAAGTCCGAATTCCTGGCCAACATGAGCCACGAACTGCGCACCCCGCTGAACGCCATCATCGGCTACAGCGACATGCTGCTGGAAGAAGCCGAGGACATGGGCTTCAGCGATTTCGATGACGACCTCGAGAAGATCCGCTCCGCGGGGCGCCACCTGCTGATGCTCATCAACGACATCCTCGATATCTCCAAGATCGAGGCGGGCCGCATGCAGCTGTACCTGGAGGATCAGGAAGTCAGCCAGATCGCCTCCGAGGTCGAGGCGATGGTCACGCCGCTGGTGGGCAAGAACGGGAACCGGCTGGTTGTCGAGGGCGCCGAGGGTGCCGGCACCATGCATACCGATGTCACCAAGCTGCGTCAGTGCCTGTTCAACCTGCTCTCCAACGCCGCCAAGTTTACCGAGAACGGGGAGATTCGCCTGGAGATCGAGACGCGCCCGGACGCCTCGGACCCCGAGGCCGACCGGTTGTATTTTCACGTGAGCGACACCGGGATCGGCCTCAGCGAGGATCAGATGGCCCGGCTGTTCCGTTCGTTTTCCCAGGCGGATGCCTCCACCACCCGCAAGTACGGGGGGACCGGTCTGGGGCTCGCCATCACTCGTCACTTCGCCCGCATGATGGGCGGAGACGTCACCGTCAGCAGCGAGCCGGGTGCGGGATCCACCTTCACCGTGGAACTGCCGCGCGTTTCCAGCGAGTCGGCGCCGGAGCCGAGCGAGGGCACCGGCACCCTCCTGCTGTTCGACCAGGACGAGAACCTCTACCGCATGATCGGTGGCGGGCTGGAGGAGGAAGGTTACTCGGTGGTGTTCGCCAGCACCGTGGACGAGGCGCTGAACAAGGTCGAGGAGGTGCACCCGGACCTGATCGCGGTGGGCTGCCAGATGGAGCAGGGCAACGGCTGGACACTGGTGACCACGCTCAAGCAGATGCCCGGGGCTTCGGAGATCCCGCTGCTCATGGTGGGGCAGCGCGAGGATGGCGACTCCGCCCATGCACTGCCCCTGGGCAACGTGGTCACAAAGCCGGTGGATACGCGTCACTTGATGCAGATCATCAACCGTCATGGCAAACCGGGCGATGGTGACCACGTTCTGGTTGTGGATGACGACCCCGACGCCCGGGCCGTCCTGGAACGGCTCCTGGACCGCGAAGGAATCGCCACCGCACCCGCGGGGGATGGCATTGAGGCGCTGGAGTCCATGGGGAAAAAACGCCCCTCGATGCTCCTGCTGGATCTGATGATGCCGAATCTGGACGGCTTCGGCGTGCTCGAGGCCATGCAGGGGGACCCCGAGCTGCGTGATGTGCCGGTGGTCGTCATCACCGCCAAGGACCTGGAGCCGGACGAGGCGCGTCAGCTTCAGGAACGAACGCTCCGGGTCCTGCGCAAGGGGCAGTACGACCGGCGGACCCTGCTGGAGATGATCAAGAACCGGCTGGTCCGCGAGCAGGCCGCTGCGGGTGCGGCCGTCGCCGAAACCGAAACCGCCGGAACCGACGCATGAAGACTCGCTCTCGGGAGGTCACGTGGCAGCAAGAGACGCGCGCGCCAGGCGCCTGAAACTGACGGCCGCCGCCTGTTGCTGCGGCGTGATACTGGCACTCGGATATCCGGCCCTCGCTGTCGCCGATCCCGAACGGGACCTGCGCGTGGCCACCCGGGCTCTGAGCTTCCTGGACCACCGGCCCAGCGGGGACATGCCCGTAGCCGTGGTTTACGCCGCCGGCGATTCCGCTTCCGAGGCTCATGCGCGTCGCATGGCCGATGCGATGGGCGACGGCGGCCCGCAGGGGCGGATCCGTCTCGTGCCGACCCTGATGGCAGCCGACGAGCTGGGGGCCCTGGACCGCCAGGAAGCCGTCCTGATCGCTGACGGTCTCGCCGACGATCAGGCCATGGAGGTCTTCTCCGCTGCGAGCCGGCGCGGCCTGATCACCATCGCTTCGGACATGGCATGCGTGGATGCGGGCCATTGCGTGATGGCGGTGGCCAGTGAGCCGCGGGTCCAGATCGTCGTCAGCCGCGACGCGGCCCGGGAAAGCGATGTGGGCTTTGCATCCTCCTTCCGCATGATGATCACCGAACGATGATGGCCGCCGTTATGAACCTTAATCCCCTCCCTTCCGGTTTCGATGTTCGCGTTCGCCCGCTCGCCATTGGCGTTGCCCTGCTGTCCGCGGGAATGGTCCCCGCGCCGGTGCTGGCCCAGGCCATCGATTACGGTGCGCTGGAAGATCTGTTCCAGGAGCCGGTGACCACCAGCGCCACCGGGTCTCCGCAGCGCAGCACCGAGGTGCCGGCGGACATGGAGATCATCTCCGCCGAAGATATCCGCCGTTCCGGCGCGACCGACATCCCGGAACTGCTGCGTCAGGTCCAGGGGGTGGATGTCTGGCGGCACAGCTTTGCCGCGGTCGACGCCACCGTGCGCGGGTACAACCGCCCGTATTCCCAGCGCCTGCTGGTACTGATCAATGGTCGCCAGGTCTACAAGGACTATTGCGGCTATACCAGCTGGGGCGCGCTGCCGGTCAATCTGTCCGAGATCCGTCAGATCGAGGTGGTGAAGGGTCCCAACGCGGCGCTGTTCGGCTTCAATGCAGTGGGCGGCGTGGTCAACATCATCACCTACAGCCCGCTGTATGACGATCACAACAACGTGACCGTGCGCGCCGGCAATCACGGGTATCAGGAGGTTTCCCTCACCCACACGGCGCAATTCGGGGACGTCGGCGGGGCCCGGATCTCGCTGGGTGGTTACGGTGCCGACGAGTTCGACACCGATGCGCACCCGGTGGATGAACCTTTCCGGCTGGATCGCTCGCGCCGCCGGCATGCCGCCGTCGATACCCTCTTCCAGGTCAGTGATCGGACCCAGGTGGGCATCGAAGCCACTACCGTTCGTACGGACCAGACCAACCTGCTGCCGTTCTATGGTCTGACTCAGGCCAAGTACGACAACCAGTCGCTGCGGGTCAACCTGGGAGCCGACACCGACTTCGGCCTGATCGAGGCGACGGCCTACCAGAACGTCACCCACGTGGACATGAACAATGCGTTCATCGGCGACACCCAGATCGACAACCGCATTACCGTTGCGCGCGTCCAGAATCTGATCAAGCCCGCCAGCGATCACACCTTCCGCATGACCGGCGAGTTCCGCCGCAACGTCCTCTACAGCCTGCCGTTCGAGGGCGGCAAGGTGAGTTACGACGTCTGGGCTGCGGGCGGCATGTGGGACTGGCAGATGACCCCGCGCCTGACCCTGAACAATGCCGTGCGCTACGATCGCCTGAGTTCGGGGCGCAGTGGCAGGCTGCCCGATACCTGGCTGTACGAGCAGGACGACTACGACGTCACGCTCAACGAGGTCAGCTGGAACAGCGGTCTGGTCTTCCGTGCCACGGACAACGACACCTTCCGTCTGCTGGCGGGCAGCGGGGTCCAGCTGCCTTCGATGATCGAGGGGAGCTTCATGTTTCTGCTCGATCCCAACGATTACGGCATCACCCAGATGGGCAACCTCGCCGGAGGGGCCGGGAGCCCCGAGGTGGAGCCCACCCGTGTCACCAATGTCGCGCTGACCTGGGATCGGGAGATCCCGCAATGGGATGCCAGCCTCAAGACCTCGGTCTTTCACACCCGCAACAAGGACCTCAAGAGCGTCCCGGGGATTCGCCCCGACACAATGGTCGATCAGGTCCCCTACGTGATGTTCACCAACGTGGGCGATTCCTCCGCCAGCGGCTTCGAGGTCGGTCTGAGCCGGACCACACGCAACTGGATCATGGAAGGCAGCTACGCCTACCTGCGCGTCAGCGATGACCTCGACGATTCCGTCTACGGTCCCGACGGGAGCCCGGTCAAGGCCATCGACTACGAGGACAGCAGCTCGCGGCACAAGATCAACGCCCGTCTGGGCTACGCGACCGGCCCGTGGGAGTTCGATCTCTACGGCAACTACGTCAGCGGATACTCCCTGCTGGAAAGCGGCGGAAGCCCGTTCGAGATGCGTGAAGTGGATGTCCCGAGCTACACCCTGTTCAGCGGGCGGATCGGGTACCAGTTCACCGACAACGCCTCGCTGGCGTTGTCGGCACAGGGGTTCAACACCTCCAGCCACCGCGAAAGCGCTGCGCCCGAAGTCGAGCGCCGCGTGCAGATGACCCTGTCGGTCGATTACTGAGAGCGAGAGCAGCCATGGGTAACCGGATCCTTCTGGTCGAGGACAACGAGATGAACCGCGACATGCTTTCGCGGCGCCTGACCCGCAAGGGCTTCGAGGTGACCACTGCCGAGGACGGCGCCACGGGCGTGCAGCTGGCCCGGGACGAACGCCCCGATCTGATCCTGATGGACATGAGCCTGCCGGTGATGGATGGCTGGGAAGCCAGCCGGACGCTCAAGGGGGAGGCGGATACGGCCGTCATCCCGATCATCGCCCTCACGGCGCATGCGATGACCGGCGATCGCGAGAAGGCCCTGGAGGCCGGCTGCGATGACTTCGACACCAAGCCGGTGGAGCTCCCGCGTCTGCTGGAGAAGATCCACGCCCATCTGGATGGAACCGGGGCCTCGGCATGAGTGGCGGGTCCGGTCCGGATGTCCGCCAGGCCTCCAGCCATGCCGATGATCCGCAGGAGGCCATCGCCGAGGTAGCTGCCGGACTCGATGCGTCCGACGCCTCGGTGGTCTTTCTCTTCTGCTCCGCGCGCTACGACCGCAACGCCCTCGGCCGGGCGATTGCCGGGGCGTTTCCCGACCGTCCGGTGGTGGCCTGCACCACGGCCGGTGAACTTAGCGGCTCCACGGGCTATGTGGCCGGCAGCGTGACCGGGGCCTCGATCCGCTCGCCGCGTCTGCGGGTGGCCACCCGGCTGATCGCGCCGCTGGAGGGGTTTGACGCGAATCGGTCCACCGAAACCGTTCAGACGCTGGTGGACGAGGTGGCCACGGACGGCCTCGACCCGGAACGCCAGTTCGCACTGCTGCTGATCGACGGCCTGTCCATGCAGGAGGAGGCCGTGGCCGCCACGCTGCATGGCAGTCTTCACGGAGTGGGCCTGTTCGGTGGTTCGGCGGGTGACGAAATGCGCTTCGAGGGTACCGCGGTGTATCACGACGGGGCCTTCCACGAGGGCGCGGCGGTCGTTGCGATGTTCGATTCCGGCCATCCGTTCCATCTGTTCCGGTTTCAGCATTTCGAGCCAACCGACATCCGCATGGTTACGACCGCCGCCGATCCGGCGTCACGCACGGTCCACGAAATCGACGGCATGCCGGCGGCCGAGGCCTACGCGCGTGCGGTGGGGGTGGATCCCGCCGAGCTGGACGGCCATGTGTTCGCGCGCCACCCGGTGATGCTGCGGGTTGGCGGGGAATGGTATGTGCGTTCCATTCAGCAGGCCCTCCCCGATGGCAGTCTCACCTTCTATTGCGCGATCGATGATGGTCTGGTGCTGGCCCTGGGTCGCGGAGTGGACCTGGCCCGGAGCATCCGCGAGAGCTTCGACCGCCTCCGTGAAACCCACGGCGAACCCGGTTTCCTGCTGGCCTGCGACTGCATCTTCCGGCGCATGGAACTGACCGACCTTGATGCCCTGGAGGCCGGTTCCGCGAGCCTTCGCGGCCTGCCGCTGATCGGATTCAACACCTACGGCGAGCAGTTCCGCGGACTGCATGTCAATCAGACCCTGACCGGGGTGATGCTGGGGACCGATGAACGCTGAAAACGACAACCGCATCCGGGAGCTGGAAGCGGAACTCGAGCGCAAGGACCGCATCATCGCCGCGCTGATGCGCCGCGTGGAACGCGCGGTGGACGATGCGGGCGACAGCTTCTCGCTGTTCGAGCGCAACGCCGCGCTGGAATCCACCGCCCGCGAGCGCATGGTGCAGCTGGAACAGGCCAATCATCGCCTGACGGATTCGGAGGAACGGCTGCGGCGGGTCTTCGACAACGTCCAGGAGATCCTCTTCGAGACCGACGGCGAGCGGCGGATCGTGATGCTCAACCCGGCCTGGGAACGCATTACGGGGATTCCGGCCGCCCGCTGTCTGGGGCGCGACTGGATCGAGATCCTGCATCCGGAGGACCGCGACAAGGGGCTGGCCCGCTGTGCGCCGTTCATGGAAGGCAGCACCGCGGACTGCACCGAGACCCTGCGCATCACCTGCGAGGACGGCAGCGTGCGCTGGATGGACGTGCGCATGGCGCGGTCGACCGACCGCGACGGGAACACGGTGGGGACCATCGGCACCATGGCCGACGTGACCCGTCAGCATGAAGCGGTGGAACAGATCCGCCAGGCGCGGGAGGCCGCCGAGGCCGCCAATCAGGCCAAGAGCGCCTTCCTCGCCAACATGAGCCATGAACTGCGCACTCCGCTGAACGCCATCATCGGTTACGCCGAAATCCTCAGTGAGGAGGCCGGGGATGCGGGTGTCGGCGAGCTCGCCGGTGACGCGGACAAGATCATCAGTGCCGGTCGCCATCTGCTGTCCCTGATCAACGACATCCTCGACATCTCCAAGATCGAGGCCGGGCGCATGGATCTCTATCTCGAGGATTTCAGTCTGGCCCCCGAGATTGACCAGGTGCTCGCGACCGTGCGCCCCCTGGTCGAGTCGCGGGGCAACGAGCTGAGGCTCGAGAACGGGACGCGACACGAGACCATCCATGCGGACCTGACCAAGCTGCGGCAGATCCTGTTCAACCTGCTGTCGAATGCCGCCAAGTTCACCGACCATGGCGAGATCCGCCTGGCCGTCCGGGACGGCGAGGATGGTGCGCTCGAGTTCGAAATCCGGGATACCGGGATCGGCATTACCGAGGAGCAGCTCGCGCGCCTGTTCCAGCCGTTCACCCAGGCCGATGCGTCCACCACGCGCAAGTACGGCGGTACGGGCCTCGGACTCTCCCTCAGCCGGCATTTCGCCCGGATGATGGGCGGTGACATCGAGGTCAGCAGCGAACCCGGTGAGGGCTCGACCTTCGTGGTGCGCCTGCCGCTGCAGGGTGAGGTACCCGAAGCCGGCCGGGATGCCTCCGGCTCCGCCGCGGTGGCACCACCGTCCGCGCGAAGCTGCCGCCCCGGGCATGTACTGGTGATCGACGACGATGCCAGCGTGCGCGACCTGATTCGGCGCAGCCTGGCCACGGAAGGCTACCAGGTGACGCTGGCCACCGGGGGCGAGGAAGGGCTGCGCCTGGCCCGCGAGCAGCGCCCGGACCTGATCACCCTGGACGTGATGATGCCCGCCATGGACGGCTGGGCGGTGATGACCGCGCTGAAAAACGACCCCGACACCCGCGACATCCCGGTCATCATGCTCAGCATGCTGCGCGACCGGGACATGGGGTTCATGCTGGGGGCGGCCGACTATGTCACCAAGCCCGTAGAACGGCATTACCTCCTCGAGGCCGTCGGGCGGCAGATGCCCCCGCCCTGCGCCTGGGGCGCAACCCCGGAGACCTGCGAACGATCGCCGGGCTGCGGCTGTACCTGCACGGTCCTGGTGGTCGAGGACGATGCCGAGACCCGCGAAATGATCCGTCGCCAGCTCGACTGCGAGGGCAGCCGGGTCATCGAGGCCGAGGATGGCCAGGCGGGGCTGTCCCGCCTCGAAGAGCGGGACGGCCGGGTCGACCTCATCCTGCTCGACCTGATGCTCCCGGGCATGGATGGTTTCGCCTTCCTCGACCAGCTGCAGCGTCACGAGCGCTGGGGGGAGATTCCGGTGCTGGTGCTTACTGCCCGGGATCTTTCCGCCGCGGAACGCGGCCGGCTTCTCGAGCGGGTAGAAGATATCTTCCAGAAGGGCGCCGTCAGCCGTGACGACCTGCTGGCGGCCATCCATTCCCACGTCGACCGCCATGCCTCCGCCAGCAACACGGATCTCGGGTAATGAACGCGGCGAACACCAATATCCGTCATGACCTGCGCACGCCGGTGAACCACATCATCGGTTACGCCGAGATGGTCCAGGAAGACCTGGAGGATGCCGGCATCGATGGTGGTTCGGGGCAGCAGTTGAGCGCCCTGGTGCAGAAGGCCCACGAGCTCCTCGAACAGGTCAATCGCATTCGCACCCCGGAGGAAGGCGGGCCGCCGCTGGAAGACCAGTTTGCCGAATGGACCGACGTGCTGTCCGAGCTGACCCGGCTGCATTCCGATGTCCGCGCCGCAGTTCCGGAGGCCGGGGCCGGGAGCCTGCACGGAGATCTCGACAAGATCGGAGACGCCATCAACCATCTGGCCGATATGGTGCGTGCCGGCAGTCGTACGCGTCTTGCCGATCCCGATCCCGATCCCGATCCTGGCCCCGAGGCCTCCGGGCCCGGCGATGCCACGGGCGCTTCATCCGACGCCCCGCCCGGGGAAGCGCCGGAAGACGCGCCGCGGATCCTGGTGGTCGACGACAATCGTTCCAACCTCGAGATTCTCGCCCGGCGTCTGGAGCGCGAGGGGTATCGCGTGTCGGCGGTGACCAGCGGCTTCCACGCCCTGGCCCGGCTGGGTGATGAAAACTTCGACCTGATCCTGCTGGACGTGGTCATGCCGGACATGGATGGCCAGGAGGTCCTGGACCGGGTGCGCCGCAAGTACGGCCCGACCGAATTGCCGGTGATCATGGTGACCGGACTGTACAACAGCGACAGCATCGTCCAGGCGCTCAATGCCGGGGCCAATGACTACATCACCAAACCGGTGGACTTCCCCGTGGCCCTGGCGCGCATCCGCACGCATCTCCAGCTGGGCGAGCTGGCGCGTGATCTGGCCGCGGCCAACGAGCGGCTGTTCCGGTATTCCTACATGGACGGTCTGACTGCGATCCCCAATCGGCGGCATTTCGACGAACACTATGCCCGCGAGTGGGATCGTGCCCGGCGGGAGTCGCTGCCCATTGCCGTGGTCCTGATGGACATTGACTACTTCAAGCCCTTCAACGACTACTACGGCCATGAGGCCGGTGACCGGGTCCTCAAGGAAGTGGGGCGCGCCCTGGACGCGACCCCGCGGCGCAGTTCCGATCTGGTCGCCCGCTACGGCGGCGAGGAATTCGTGGCGGTGCTCCCGGGTGCGGAACCGAGCGATGCCCGCGACTTCGCCGAGCGCCTGCGGGCGTCGGTGGAGGCCCTAGGGCTGGAACACAGCCAGTCCGGTGCTGCCGCGCATGTGACGCTGAGCGTGGGCGTCGCCGGGGAGCGGCCGGTCACGGGGGGTGACGAGGCGGACGACCGGCGCCGTCAGCTGCTCCTGCGCGCGGACGAGGCCCTGTACGAGGCGAAAGAAGGCGGGCGGAACCAGGTCCGCTGTGCGCCCGATCCGGCATAGGGGGAGAGGACCGGATCGGGGGGCCCGACTCGTGCCCCCTGCAAACATGCAGGTAAGTTCGCGCGGTTCGGCTGCTACACTTCGGCAAGGCGTCGGCGGCTGCGGGCGACCTGCCACTGAGGGAGAGAAAAAGGGGAATCATGAACGAGACAACCAGTACGACCGGCGTGCGCGAACTCATCGAGCCGGTTTATCGCGGCAAATTCTGGATGCAGCTGATCGGGGTCATGCTGATCCTGTCCGGGGTGCTCACGGCCCTGTCGATCATCGGCATCATCGTGGCCTGGATCCCGATCTGGGCCGGCGTGGTGCTGATGCAGGCCGCCGGCAGTTTCGCCCGCGCCTACGAGCGCGATGACGAGCTGGAGGCGAAGAATGCCATGGGCCGGCTGCGCACCCACTTCACCATCATGGGCGTGCTCCTGCTGGTCTACATCCTGCTGATGGTGCTGGGTTTCCTGTTCGGCATCGGCGCGGGGATGATGGGCATGAGCGAGCTTCAGGGCATGTAACCCGGGCAGTCGGGCCGCCAGCCGCGGCCCATTGCCTTTTGCGGCCCGTCGTCATAGCTTCTCCGGTATGTTCATCGTCCAGAACGGAGGTTCGTGATGACCCGCTCGCCAGCCGTGCTGTTCGCCGTTTCGCTTCTGCTCCCCGTTCCCGCGCTGGCCGGGCCGGATGCCGGTGAGGCGGAAGCCGATGCCTTCACGCGTGCCTACGCGGATTCCTGTCTGAGCGGAGTGAGCGATCTGGAGGCACTGCGGGCCGAACAGGAGGAAGACGATCTGCTGCGTCCGGAGCTGGCCGCGCCGTTTCTGGGCGGACAGGAAGGCGAAGCCTGGCGTCTGGAGTCCGAGGCCGGGCGTCTCGTGCTGGCCCTTCCCGAGGGTGACACGTTCTGTGCTGTGCACGCGCGTCGCGCCGATATCGAGCATGCGCACGAGGCGTTCGTGCGTCTGATCTCGGAGGCCCCCGACCCGATCGAGGCCCGTGAGGTCCGCGATGACACCCGGGAGGTGCCGGGGCGCGGCCCGACGCGTACCGTATCCTGGGAATGGGCGGTGCCCGAAGCCCCTCTCAAGCAGCTGTTCACCCTGAGCCTGGCCCCGGCCGACGATGACGGCCGGGGCCAGCTGATGGGGTCGGCGGCCCTGGTGACCGCGGACGACGACTGATTCGCTCCGGGGCCGTTGCTCACCCCGGGGCACACTGGCAACACCCACTAAAGAAGGGAGTCATTATGGCAAGTGGACTGGCGAAGGCCGGCGTGGCCGTCGGTGTTGTGGTACTCGGCGGAGCGGCCTGGGCGGGCGGTGACCGTCTGGTTCAGGCGCAGGCGCAGAACAGCCTGCAGGAGGCGCTCGACCGCTTCGAGGCGGATGCCGCGGCGGTGGACGAGTTCGACGTGATCCGGCTCGCATATGACCGGGATGCCGGGACGGTCGATTATCGCTTCCGCTACCGCCCGGAGTCCGACAACCCGCTGCACGAGCCGCTGGCGGAGCTGCAGGGCACGCCGGAGCCGAGCGTGAGTGCCAGTGGTCGCATGGAGGTCGAGGATTACGGCCTCGCCCGCTGGGTCAGCGGCCAGCCGTTCCGCGCGGCCGGTACGCTGCCGTGGGCCGAGGCGGTGGCGGCCGACCTGCCCGCACTGGAGCAGGATCACTGGGCCACGCTGGAGGTCGCTCATCGCCCCGGGGGCGACACCCGCATCCATCTGCAGGGCACCGGTTATGACGGCGATCTGCTGATGGCCGGCCAGCATCGCATCGGCGAGCTGTCCTGGGACGCCTGGGAGGCCTCCGCACAGATCGCGGGCGAGGCTGGTCTGCAGGCGCTGCACGCCGAGCTGCCCCGGGCCTGGGTCGGCGTGCCGGGCGAGGTGGATCTGCGGATCGACGGCCTGCGCATGCGCGGCGACAACCTGGTCATCGTCGACTCGCTGCTGGTGGAAGGCGATTCCGAACTCGCGCTGGACGGGATCGAGGGTGAGTTCGACGACGAGTCTTTCCGCATGCGCGACCTGCGTCTGGCGGGGGTGACCCGCGAGACCGACGGCCGTTCGCGCAGTGACCTGAGTCTGGAGCTGGGCGAGACCCGGGCGGAAGGCCTGACCGGTCTGCAGCAGTTCCGCGCCGAGCTGCATCTGGACCTCGATGCCGCCGCCGTCCGCGAGGCCGGGCGTCTGGGCCGCGAGGTCGAAGCCGGCCTGCACGCGCTGGAGGATGTGGACGCCCTGTATCAGCAGTGGCTGATGGATACCGCCTCGCAGGGCGCCGCCCTGGAGCTGCGGGAACTGCGGGTGGTGGACGCCCGGGGCGATGCCCTGGACGGCAGCCTGACGCTGCGGGCCGGGGAGATCCCGCCGGCCGCCTGGCAGGGCCCGGGATTGCTGGAGTATCTGTCGGGTTCGTTGCAGGCGGGCGTGGACCGGGGACTGATCCGCACCTCGGTGCGCGAGGACATGGCCCTGCGTGAGCCGCATCGGCCGGCGGCGGAGGTGGATCGCGAGGCCGAGGAGATCGTGGCCATGCTGATACAGGGCGCGCGCGAGTTCCCGCTGTTCACGGTGGAGGATGACCGGGTCCGGCTGGACGTCGAGGTCGCCGAGGGCATGATCGTGGTCGATGGCGAGCCGATGATGGCGGTCACCGACCTGATGATGCTGCTGCAGGGATAGCGGTCAGGCGATCTGGTATTTCTTCATGCGGTAGAGCAGGGTGTCGCGGGTCAGCCCCAGCAGGCGGGCGGCCCGCGACCGGTTGCCGGCGGTCTGTTCCAGGGCCTGGCGGATCAGGTCCATCTCCAGGCGCTCCAGGCTGAGCCCTCCCGGCGGGATCACGAACGGCCCGCCGGCCTGGTCCTGCGGGGTCTGCAGCCAGGCATCGGGCAGATCGCCCGGGTTGACCTCGGCACCGCTCATGAAGATTACGCAGCGCTCGACCAGGTTCTTCAGCTCGCGCACGTTGCCGGGCCAGGGCCACTGGCCGAGCCAGCGCAGCAGTGCGGGCGTGAACCGCGGCGGTTCCACGCCGTGGTGTTCCGCCAGTGTGACGCGAAAGTGTTCGGCCAGACGGCGCACGTCTCCCTGGCGGCTGCGCAGCGGCGGCATCTCCAGCGGCACCACCTGCAGGCGATAGTACAGGTCGGCGCGGAAACGCCCGTCGGCCACGCGCTGCTGCAGATCCTGGTGGGTCGCGGCGATCACGCGAACGTCGATCTGTTCCGCCTCGGCCGCGCCCAGCGGCTGGCATTCCCCGTTTTCCAGAAAGCGCAGCAGCTTGGCCTGGGCCCCGGCCGGGAGTTCGGCGATCTCGTCGAGCAGCAGCGTGCCGCCATGTGCCTGGCGCACCAGCCCCGGTTGATGGTCGTTCGCGCCGGTGAAGGCCCCGCGGCGGTGGCCGAACAGCTCGGACTCGACCAGCTCTTCGGGCAGGGCCGCGCAGTTCACCGTGATCAGCGGTCCGTCCGGGCGCCGGCTGCGGGCATGGATGTGGCGCGCCAGATGTTCCTTGCCGGTCCCACTCTCGCCCAGCACCAGCACCGTGGCATCGGTGGCCGCCACCATGCTGGCCTGACGCAGCACGGCCTGCAGCTCGGGCGAGCTCCCAACGAAATGTTCGGCGGTATTTTCTGATTCGACCAACATCTCCTCCCGGCCGCCAGGCGCTTGCCGCATGACTGCATAGCCTGCCCCAGAGTCCGTGCCCGGGCAAGGGAATCCGTCCGCGTCCGGTTCGCAACTGCGGCGTTTCACCCCTCCGCTGTGGCAAATCCCGCACCGGCCCCGGGGGCTGCCGTGTATGCGTGGCGGTTCCGGCCACCTCCGGTGGTGCTCCCAATGGTGCTTCGGGCGCCGCAGTCCGCCATTCCGGTTTCCCGTTCTCCGTTCGTGCCCGTATCTGGCCCGGCGCTTGCTCGCGAGTCGGTCGCACGACGCCAATGACAAGAACAAGGACGGAGAGAAATCATGAAGCATTCGCATGGATTCCGGTGCCGCTGGATCCCCCTGGCGATCGCCGGTGCCGCGGCCGCGCCCGTGGCGGCCGAAGGGCCTTCTGCGCCGCAGGCCGGGGACCCGGCGCGGCTGGCCCCGGTGGTGGTAACGGTTCCCGCCATGGAGGGGCCCGGGCGGATCAGTACCGATCCGCGCCAGCCCCGACTTCCGTTGCCGGCGCATGATGGCGGGGCGTATCTGGCCTCCATCCCCGGATTCGTGACCAGTCGCAAGGGCGGTACCAGTGGCGATCCGGCCCTGCGAGGCCTGGGAGGCTCGCGACTGTCGCTGCTGCTGGACGACGATCCGGTGCTGGGCGGCTGTGGCGGGCGCATGGACCCGCCCACCGCGTATGCCTATCCGCAGGCCTTTGACCGCATCGAGGTGAGCAAGGGTCCGCAGAGCGTGCGGCATGGTGCCGTGTCGGGCGGTACGGTGCGTTTCGAGCGGGACGCGCCGGTGTTCACGGAGGCCGGGGAGGTCACCGGATTCGCGGGCCTGACCGTCGGGCGTTTCGATCGCACCGACCTGGTGGCGGACGTGGCGACCGGGTCCTCCGCGGGCTATTTGCGTGCCATCGGCACCTTCTCGGATCAGGACGACTACCGCGACGGCGATGGCAACGAGGTCCACTCTCGGTATTCCCGCTGGAGTGGCACCGGGATCGCCGGCTGGCGCCCTGACGAGCAGACCCTCATTGAGTTCACGTATGACCGTTCCGACGCCGAGGCCGCTTACGACGACCGTGGCATGGACGGCGTGCGCTTCGACCGCACCGGCTACAGCCTTGCGCTTACCCGCGATGATCTCGCGCCCTGGTTCGAGACCCTGGAGGCGCGGGTCTTCCGCAACGAGATCGACCATGTGATGGACAACTACACCCTGCGGGAGCCTCCGGGCATGCCCATGGTCAGCTACCCCGAACGCATCACCGAAGGGGCGCGGGTGGCCGGGGATTTCCGGCTGCCGCGGGACATGGCCCTGCACGCCGGGTTCGATTACAGCCGCAACCGCCACAGCGGGAACCGCCTGATGGGGCCGGACGCCTTCGGGTGGCGCGATGTCGCCCGCGAGGATACCGCGCGATTCCGCGACGCAGGGGTGTTCGGCGAACTCGAGATCCCGCTGGATGCGCGGCGCCGCGTGGTGAGCGGCCTGCGGGTTGACCGGACCCGGGCCGAGGCGCAGCGCGACGGCTTTGGTGGCGCCAGCGACGGCGACCGCGAGCGCGCGACCGCCACCAGCGGTTTCCTGCGCTATGAACAGGAGCAGGCGCAGCGGCCGCTGGCCTGGCACGTCGGTGTCGGGCGTTCGGAGCGTGCGGCGGATTTCTGGGAGCGCCGGCGGGTGTTCGATCTGGATACCGAGGTCCTGACCCAGCTGGATGCGGGCATTGCCTGGAGCGGGCCGCGCCTCCGAGCCTCGCTGTCCGGTTTCTACGGCGAGTTCGACGACTACATCCTGGTGGCGCAGCCCGGGGATCGCACGCGCAACGTGGATGCGCGGACCTGGGGCTTTGAAGCGGACGCCGCTTGGGAACTGACGTCGGCGTGGACCGTGAACGCGAGTGCCGCCTGGGTGCGCTCGGAGAACACCACGGACGACGTGCCCCTGGCGCAGACCCCGCCGGCGGAGGCAACGCTGGGCGCGGAGTATGCGTCGGGGACGTATTTCGGCGGGCTTCAGGTCCGCGGCGTGATGCGTCAGGACCGCATCCACGAGGATCACGGTACGATCTACAGCCTGGACACCGGAGAGACCTCGGGCTTTGCCACCGTCGCGCTGTACGGCGGGGTGGAGCTGTTCGGGAACTCGCAGCTGACCGTGGGCGTGGACAACCTGTTCGATCGCACCTACAGCGAGCATATCCAGCGCGGCAGTGCCGAACTGGGAGCGGCCACCCGGCCGGTCAACGAACCCGGGCGTACCGTCTGGGCCCAGTGGAACGTGGAATTCTGAGAGAGGGAGACATAAGCAATGACCAACATCTCGCAATATCAACGCCCCGGGCGGCTGGCCCTGGCCGGTGCCGTATTCCTGGCACTGGCTGCCACCGGCGTGACGGCCGGAGAACATGCGCATGGCGCGGACGAGACCTTCGCCTGCGACTGTCCGGAGGGCCTGGAAATCGTGTCCGAGCCCTGGGTGCGCATGATGCCGCCGGGCATGGGCTCGACCGCGGCGTATCTGACCCTTGCCAACCATACCGACGAGGACATCGAGCTGGTCCGGGGCGAATCGCCGGTCGCCGGGGTCACCGAGCTGCACGACCACGTGCAGGATGACGCGGGCGTGATGCGCATGCGCGAGGTCGAGGCCATCACCATCCCGGCCGGCGGGAAGACCGCGCTGGAGCCGGGTGGCCTGCACGTGATGCTGATCGATCTGCATGAACCGCTGGAGCGGGATCAGCGTGTGTCGGTCACCCTGGAGACGGCCGCGGGCGAAACCGCGCGCTTCGAGGCCACGGTGCGCGATGGTGGCGGGTCGCGCCATGGCCACGGATCCGGCCACCACGGGCACTGAGGATTGATCCAGATCGTTGTGACCCTCCGGGGGGTGCGGGCATACTCCATCCCGTATGTCCATTCACGGGGGGAGCATGAACGAGCATTCCGAGGGACGGGGCGAGGGCCGCGACCGTAACGGCCCGCAGGGCACCATGCTGTTTCAGCGCGGCGAACTGCCCGAGGCCCCGCCGGAGCCCGCCGGCACCGAGGTCGAGGAGAGTGACCTGCCGGTGCTGGTGGGGGTCGCCGAGCCGTTCAAGCAGCAACGCCTGCTCATGCGCCCCGGCCGCCATTCGCTGGGGCGTCAGTCCGACAACGACATCGTCCTGCAGGAGCCGAGCGTGTCCTCCCAGCACGCCTGGGTCATCAACGAGGACGGCGAATGCCGGGTGATGAACCTGCTCTCCACCAATGGCACCTGGGTCAACGGCGAGCGGGTGCACGAGGCCACGCTCAGGGAGGGCGACCGCGTGCGCTTCGGCGGGGCCGAATTCGTGTTTCATCACCGGGATCATGCCGGGGCCGGTCTGCCCCTGGCCGGCCGCCGTCCGCGCTGGCGGGCCTGGCTGGCGGGCGGTGCCGCGGTGCTGGTGGTGGCGGTGCTGGTACGGATCGGGCTGGAGGTCCTGGCCTGATTCATGCGGCGCTTCGGCCGGTACGAAGTAGGGGAGGAGCTGGGCCGCGGCGCGATGGCGACGGTCCATCAGGGGTATGACCCGCAGATCCGGCGGACCCTGGCCATCAAGATCCTGCATGACGACTACGCCTGCGATCCGGAATACCGCCAGCGCTTCCTGACCGAGGCCCGTGCCGCGGGTACGCTGACCCACCCGGGTATTGTCACGGTCTTCGACGTGGGCGAAGCCGAGGGCCGGCCGTTCATCGCCATGGAGCTGGTGGAGGGGCAGACGCTGGATGCCTACGCCGAACAGTTCCGTCCGCTGCTGCTGCGCAATTTTCTCAAGGTGGCGCAGCAGCTGGCCGAGGCGCTGGACTATGCTCACCGCCATGGCGTGATCCACCGGGACATCAAGCCGGAAAACATCCTCGTCACCAGTGCCACGGTCAACATCAAGGTGATGGATTTCGGCATTGCCGAGACTTTGTTCGACCCCGAATGGCGCGCCGAGGACCACACCGCGTCGGCCGGGACCCCCCATTACATGGCCCCCGAGCTGATCCGCGGCGGTGATGCCGATGGTCGCAGCGATCTGTGGTCGATGGGCGTGGTGCTGTACGAACTGCTCACCGGGCATCGGCCGTTTCTCGATGGCGAGGCCGGTCGGGTCCTGCAGCGGGTCCTGGAAGAGCCGGTGCCGGAACCACGGCCGATCATCCGCGACTGCCCGGAAGACCTGGTCGCGGTGGTGCGCCGGCTGCTGGAACGCGACCCGTCCCGGCGGTATCAGTCGGCCGCCGAGCTGCTGGTGGATCTGCAGCGCATCGAGGACGAGCGCGCCGAACGCGAACGCGCCGGTGCGGGGCGCCGCATCGTGCCCCTGCGCCTGCGCTGGACCGCGGTGATGGGGGCTCTGGTCGCGGTCACCCTGGCGGTGGGTGCCTTCCTGGTGCAGCAGAAACAGAACGAGGTGATGACCGACCTCGCTTTCGATTACGGCTCCACGCTCGCGGGCACCATCGCGGTGGAGAGCGCCGAGGATCTGCTGCTGGAGGATTCCATCGCGATGCAGGCGCGCCTGCGCGACATGCAGGCCAATCGCGAGATCGAACTGCTGTCCGTTAGCGACCGGCACGGACGTATCGTCGCCAGCTCCGACCCGGACGCGCTGGGCGAGCCGCGCAACGAACCGCCGGCCGAGGATCTTCTGCTCTCGCGCGACGGGCGCACGGTATGGTCCACCGCCGGTCCGGACGGCAACGACGTGTTCCTGTTCGAGGCGCCGGTGCGGTTCCAGGATTTCGAACTGGGACATCTGCAGGTGGCGCTCAGTACCTCTTCGCTGCAGGAAGCGGGGCGCACCACCATGATGGCGCTGCTCATGCTGACGGTGGTGACCGTGCTGGCGGTGCTGCTGGGCGTCTATGTCTTTGCCCGGCGCCTGCAGGTGCCGATGGAAACCCTGCGCGGCGCGCTGGACCAGATCGCTCAGGGGCGGCTGGATACCCGTATCCGGGTGCGGCGGCGGGACGACTTCGAACGCGTATTCTCCGCCTACAACGCCATGGCGGATTCGCTGGAAGCGCGGGTCAAGCGGGCGGCTGCGGACCCGGCGCCGTCGGGGCACAAGGACGATGCCTCCGCCACGCGGACCATGCCGGTGGCTCCACCGGAACGGCCGCCCGGCGCGGACCCGGGCGGCGACGAACGCAGCGGATAGTCCGCCGCGGTCCGGCCGGTTACTCCATGTTCTCCAGGCGCCGCTGCAGCTCGCGGGCGCGCAGGCGATAGCCTTCCGCCGCGTCGAAGTCGGGATCGAGCTCGAGCGCGGCATCCCACAGCTCAATGGCCCGCTCGAGTTCCTGGTTGCGGTAGTGGACGATCGCGGCGGAGTGCAGGGTCTCCGCTTCCGCGCGCCGCAGACGCGCCAGTTCGGTTCGTGCCGGTTCGCGCCCGGGTTCCGCCTCGAGTGCGCGTTCCAGCCAGTCCCTGGCCGCGTCCGCGTCGCCCCGGTCTCGCGCATCCAGGCCGCGCCGTTCGTAATGGGCCGCCGCGGCCTCCCGTTCCAGCGGGTCGAGCCAGTCGTCCCAGGCCTCCCCGGGGGCGGCCTCCCGGGCGGCCCGTGCGGTCTCGTAGGCCGCTTCGTGACGCCCGGCGTCGAGGTCGGCGCGGATGGTCATGCGGTAGGACTCCCCGCGTTCGCCCGAGCCGTCTTCCGCGCCTGCGTCCAGGGCCTGCAGCTGCTCGTCGAGATCGGGGGTGACACCGGGCTCGCCGCCGTCCTGCGGGTCGGCGGGCGGGGGAACGCGCAGCTGCTGACCGACGGTCAGGTGCTTCGGCCGCCGGATGTCGTTGAGCCGAGCCAGGATCACGAACTGCGTGGCGTCGCCGGTGTAGCGCCTGGCGATCAGACCCAGGGTGTCCCCCGCCTCCACGGTATGCCGGGTCTCGCCGTCGGCGAGCAGCGTTTCCGGGTCCTCCTTGAGCTGACGTTGCAGCGAGCGCGCGGTGGGGTCCTCGGGGCGGGATTCCCGGAACTGCTCCAGCATGGCCTCCGCCCGGTCCCATTCGCCTGCCTGCAGCCGGTTCAGGATGCCCGCAAGGGTCGGCGGCGAGGCGCGTTCTTCGTCCGACCGGGCTGCTTCCGGCGGTTCATCCGTCGCTTGCGGGTCCCGGGTCGGTTCCGGGTCTGCGTCCGGTTCCTGTTCCAGCAGTGCACAGCCGCCCGTCAGGGACAGCAGGGACAGCAGCAACAGCGCGCGGACGAAACGGGAGGGGGGCATCGGGCGATCCATTATGTGAACGGCTTCACTTTTTCTGCAGTATACGGGTTCGGTGATTTCCGCTCATCCGCCGCCGACCGGCCAGAACAGGATCGCCAGCACCGCCAGCAGGATGATCCCGCCCAGCAGCGTCGACGGCACCAGCGACCCGCCCCGATGGCGCAGGCGGTCGAAGCCCCGGGGGGCGCCACTGCGCCAGGCGGCCACGGCGATGTTGTCGCCGCGCGGGCCCCCGCGCCTGGCGGCTACCCGCACCGCCTCGTCGAGCCCGCGGGACAGGTCATCGGACACCAGCAGGCCCGCCATCTCCGCCGGCTCGATCTGTTCCCAGAAACCGTCGGTGCACAGCAGGAACGCGGAGTCCGGATGGCGTTTCGCGTGTCCGTGGTCCAGGCGCAGGCCTCCGGGCATGCCCAGCGCCGCGAGCAGGTGGTTCTGATCCGGGTGGGTGGCCATCTCCTGCTCGCGGATCATTCCGGCCTCGAACAGCTCCTGCACCCGCGAGTGGTCGCGGGTGCGTTCGATCAGGCGCGTGCCACGGAAATGCAGCAGGCGGCTGTCCCCGCAGTGCACCCACCACGCACCGGCCTCATCGACGAACAGCACCACCAGGGTACTCCCGGGCGGGGCGGTGTCGTCGGTGATTTCCGCGCGCAGGGCGTCGTGGGCCGCGCGGGCAACGGTTTCCAGCCAGCGGGCCGGACGCGTGGGCATGCCGTTGCACTGCTCCCAGTGCGCCTCGATGGTGGCGATGGCGGTATGCGAGGCCCAGGCCCCGGCCGCGTGGCCGCCCATGCCGTCGGCGACGGCCAGCAGTGCGCGGCGACCGTCGTCGGAGACCCGGACGGTGACGGCATCCTGCTGTTCGGGGCGCGCCCCGATGTCGCTGGCGGAGGCGGTTTCCATGTCGAGTCCGGCGGGAGGGATGAAGACCCTGCCATGATGCCGGTTTCGGGGATTGCGGGACACCCCCGGGCGGGAGAGTACGGAACGGGTGACACGGCCCCGGTGGCATCCGGGGCCGCGGAGGATCCGGACAGATCCGGGTGGGGGTCAGTCGCTGCGGTGGATCTTGTCGGCGTTCATCTCGCGGCTCCACGGCAGGCCGGAGTTCTGCCAGCCGTTCTTCAGGCGGAAGCCGGCGCGTTCGCCTTCGCTGATGGCGTCGCCCTGGAAGCCGTTGACCACGTAACGGGCGTTGGGAAAGCCGTTCTCGCGCAGGAATGCTGCGCTGGGCTCCCCGCGTTCGCTGCCGGAGCGGCACATGGTGATGATCGTGGCGTCGCGGTCCAGGCCGCGCTCTTCCAGCGCCGCGTCGATCTGGTCGACGAAGTCGGGGTTACGCGAGGGGTTGAAGCGGTTCTTCTCGTCATCCCAGTCGTGGCGGTCCACCAGCAGGAAGGGGATGTTGAGATCGACCTTGTCGGTGAAGCCCACGAACATGATCTCGACCGGGTCGCGGACATCGATGAACAGGATGTCATCGCCGTCTTCCTGCACCAGGTTGTAGGTCGCCTGCGGCGAGATCCCGAATTCGTGGACGTCGTCGGCCACGGCGGTGGCGGGCAGGGCGAGGGCCAGGCCCAGAGTCAGGGCGGCGAGGGTACGCTGCATGCTTCTCTCCAGTATTTATTAGGGAATCCTAATATAAATGCAGCGCCGTGACCCCGGGAAAATGACCCGGCCCCCGAGGGGGTATGAGGCCGGGGCGGATCAGCCGGTCGCCCCCAGCCAGAATTCGATGGAACGCCCGAGGAATTCCTCGGAGGTCATGTAGTGTGAGCCGTCGCAGGAGAAGGTCAGGCTGACCATGCCGTTGAACAGGTTGAGCGACGCGGAACGCAGATACACGGTGTCGTCGGCGAAACGCAGGGTCCGCAGGCCGTCCAGCACCCGGCCGATGTCCCGTTGCGGGATCAGTGCCTCCTCCGGGTAGGGCTCGTGGGGGAAGGCCAGACAGACATCCGGGTCGGCCAGCGACTCGTGGGTCAGGATGCGGTAGCGGTACGGATCCTCGGTGGTCCACAGGGTCGCGCGCGAGCTGGAGAAGTGGAACACGCCCTGGAACACGCCCCGCTCGGTGAACAGCTCCTCCAGGATGGCCAGCGCGGTGTCCATGTTGCGGTCCATCAGGCTTTCGGTGCGGCTCTGCTGGAACAGCGTGCCGCGGATCGACGGGTCGCCCTTGATCTGACGCCACTCGCTGGATTCCTCGTACAGGTCTTCCGACAGGTCCGGCAGGTTGCGCAGGTCGAAGTCCGCGCCGAGGAAACCCAGGGCCCGGCCGTTGTCGTCGCGGACGAGCTGCAGGGCGGTCAGCGACGGGCGCCGCCCCAGCAGGCTGATATAGGCCTCGGACAGCAGGAAACCGTCGGCCGGCACGGCCTCCTTCATGTATGGCCGCTGCGAGCGGTCGCGGCCGAAGTGCTCGGGCAGCACGCCGCTGCGGGAGATGTTATCGGACAGCTGGATCCCGCGGGTGTTGAGCGCGTACATGAATGTGGCCTCGGGGATCCGCCGGATCCCGTCCTCCAGGATCGAGTCCAGTTCCTCGCGCCGGGGCCAGGCCGGCACCAGGCGCGCCGCGATCCCGCTCAGCGGCTCATGCAGCCGCTCTTCCAGGTACTCCCGCTGGTGCTCGATGGCCTGTTTCAGTTCGTTCATGGTGCGTTTCCGATTCCTTTTGGTGCGCGCGCATTATCCCCGAACCGGGTTTTCACTGTCGTGACCGGCCCTCCCGAGCATTCAGCGGTTTTGTCAGCAGGATTCGTGCCCGCCGTCAGCTCCGCAGGTCTTTCCGTCGGCGCGAGCGCCGCCACAGCCATGCGCCGCCGATCACGGCGGCCAGCAGCAGGGCCGCGGCCGCGGGCCAGACATGCTCCGGCGAGCTCAGATAATGCAGCAGGGAATGGCCGTCGCCGTGCCCATGTCCGGGGTGCGCGAGCGCCGGACTGGAGGTCAGGGCCAGCGGGGCGAGAGCGAGGGGGCGAAGGGTCATGGTCGGTCTCCGGTGGTATGGCGGGCCCGGCCAACGATAGCGCGTGCCGGCGCGGTTTTCAGCAGATGCGCGGGAGCTGTTCTCCGGCCGGCAGGACCAGTCGGCGTTCCACGCCGGTGGCCAGGCGCCGGATCACCGCGGGGTCGCCGGCCGCGGCCCGGCCGATGGCGACCGCGTCCCGGGTCTCGGGAACGGATCGCAGGATCGCCAGTGCCTGCTCGGCATGGTCCGCCGGGACGGCCGCGAGGAACCGCCCCTCGCAGGCCGAGTGCAGCGGGTCCAGCCCGAGGATCTCGCAGGCCCCGCGCACGTCTTCGCGTACGGGGATGGCCGCATCGTCCAGCACCAGGCGGCTGCCGGAGGCCTCGGCCAGCTCCTGCAGCGCGGCCAGCGTGCCGCCGCGGGTGGGGTCGCGCAGTGCATGTACCGGCACACCGGCGTCCAGCAGGGCCGCCACGCCCGCGGCCACCGACGCGCTGTCGCTGGGAACCGGCGGCTCGAGGCCGAGGTTCTCGCGGGCGGCGAGGATGGCCACGCCATGGCGCCCGAGGTCGCCGCTGGCCAGCAGCACGTCGCCCGGCCGGATCGCGGTCGGTTTGATGCCAACCCCGTTCGGGACCACGCCTGCGCCGCTCGTGTTGATGTAGACCCCGTCACCATGCCCGGCCTCGACCACCTTGGTGTCGCCGGCCACCACCTGCACACCACATTCTTCGGCGGCCGCGCTTACGGAGGCGAGGACGCGGCGCAGGTCCTCCAGCGGGAGCCCCTCCTCGAGGATCAGCCCCAGCGTCAGCCACAGCGGTCGCGCCCCCGCCATCGCCAGGTCGTTGACCGTGCCGTGTACCGCGAGGCGGCCGATGTCGCCGCCGGGAAAGAACAGCGGCCGCACCACGAAGCTGTCGGTGGTCATGGCCAGGCGCCCGCCCGGCGCGTCGAGCACGGCGGCATCGGGGGCGCCGCAGGCGCGGGCGCCCAGGGCCGGCAGGATCACCTCGTCCAGCAGCCTGGCCTGCAGCCGGCCCCCGCCACCATGTGCCAGCCGCACGATCTCGGTGGTCATGTCTCGCCCCGGTAGTGGAGGTAGGCCGCACAGGCCCCCTCGGAGGAGACCATCGGCGCCCCCAGAGGGTGATCCGGGGTGCATTCGCGGCCGAAGGCCGGACAGTCGGTGGGTCGGCTCAGCCCGCGCAGCACCTGGCCGGCGATACAGGGACCGTCTCCTCCGGATTCGGTCCCGGCCAGGTCAAAGCGCTTCAGGGCATCGAAGCGCGCGAATTCCGGGCGCAGGGCCAGGCCGCTGGCGGGCAGGCGGCCCATGCCGCGCCACTCGCGTTCCACCGGCTCGAATACGCGGGTGACCGCATCGCGCGCGGCGGCGTTGCCGTCATCGCGGGCGGCGCGGTCGTAGCGGTTCTCCACCCGCGCTTCGCCGCGTTCCAGCTGCTCCACGCAGGCATGGATCCCGGCCAGCAGGTCCACCGGCTCGAAGCCCGTCACCACGATGGGAACCCCGAAGTGTTCGGCGATCGTCCGGTAGACGGTTGCACCTTCCACCGTGCAGACGTGTCCGGCGGCCAGAAAGCCCTGGATGCGACTGTCCGGATCGGTGAGCAGGGCCTCCATCGCCGGCGGTACCAGCGAGTGCGAGACCAGCAGCGACAGGTTGGTCAGGCCCAGGGCCTCGGCCTGCAGCACCGCGATGGCGGCGGCCGGGGCGGTGGTCTCGAAGCCCACCGCCAGCAGCACCACCTCGCGCTGCGGGTGTTCGCGCGCCAGCGCCACCGCATCCAGCGGCGAGTAGATCACGCGCACGTCGCCACCGGCCGCGCGGGCGCCGTTCAGATCGCCCAGCGCTCCGGGCACGCGCAGCATGTCGCCGAAGGTGCACAACATCACCTCCGGGCGGCGGGTCAGCAGTACCGCCTGATCAAGGGTCTCGGCCGGGGTCACGCAGACCGGGCAGCCGGGCCCGTGGAGCAGCTCGACCGAGTCCGCCAGCAGCTCGTCCAGCCCGTGGCGCAGGATCGCGTGGGTCTGGCCGCCGCAGACCTCCATCAGCGTCCAGCGCCGGGTGCAGGCCGCGCGGATCGCCTCGACCTGGTGCAGGATCAGCGCCGGATCGCGGTATTCGTCGAGGTGCTTCACGGAGCCTCCGGAGCGGACGGATCGTGCCCGGGGATCTCGCGCAGGGCCGCCAGGGTGCGTTCGGCGGCCGCCTCGTCGACGGTGGCGATCGCGATGCCGGCGTGCACCAGCACGTAGTCGCCGGGCCCGGCCTCCGGCGTACAGGCCAGCGACACCGTGCGCGTGACCCCGCCGAAGGCCACGCGGGCCTGGCGGAACAGCGGATCGTCCGCCTCCTCCACATGGTCGATGCGGCCGGGGATGGCCAGGCACATGGTCTCAGTCTCCGTCGGTGGTTCGCACGGGCGAGGTCGCCCGTCTTGCAATCACGGCCTGGCCGGTCGCCAGCCCGCCGTCGCCGGGCGGGATGCGCTGCGGCCAGAGCGGGCGGAAACCGGCCGCCCGCAGGGCGTCCACGCATTGTTGCAGCAACCACCGATTCTGGAAGCATCCGCCGGTCAATGCCACGGTTTCCCGGTTATTGGCGCGGGCCGCCGCGACCGCGAATCCCGCGAGCGCCCGGTGCAGCCGCGTGGCCATGCGTGCGGGCGCGTCCACCGGCCGCGCCGGGCGTTCCGCGAGCAGGGCATCGACCAGCGGGGCCCAGTCGCCCTGCCAGGGTGCAAGGTCGGTATCCAGCGGGATCGCGTCTGTATCGCCGTACTTTGCACCATTGTCTGCGGGCCCGGCTGCCTCCGCGGCTTCCTGCACGCGCAGCGCGGCCTGGCCTTCGTAGCCGGCGGCGATGCGCAGGCCGCTGAGTGCCGCGACCGCATCGAACAGCCTTCCCGCACTGGAGGTCACCGGGGCGTTGATCCCCCGGTCCAGGCAGGCGAGCAGCGGCTGCCATTCCGCTGCGGTGAACAGGGCGCGCGCGGGGCTGGCCTCGAGGGCCGCGTGATCGCCGTGGTACCGGGCATGCAGCAGACCCAGCAGCGCGCGCCGCGGTTCGCGCATCGCGGCCTCGCCCCCGGGCAGGCGGAACGGTCGCAGATGCCCGCTGCGCCGCCAGCTCCCGTCACGGTCGAGACTCAGGCACTCGCCGCCCCACAGCGTACCGTCGTCGCCCAGCCCGGCCCCGTCCCACACCAGGGCCAGCGCCGGTTCGCGCACGCCGTGCTCCGCGAGGGCCGCCACCGCATGGGCATGATGATGCTGTACCCGCGTGAGCGGCAGGTTCCAGGTTTCGGCCAGGCGTGTGGACGCGTAATCCGGGTGCCGGTCGCAGGCGATCCGTTCGATGTCCACCCCGCAGAGCTCCCCCAGCGCCCGGGCCTCGCGGTTCAGCCGCTGTAATGCCGTGTCGCTTTCCAGGTCGCCGACATGGGCGCCGACCACCACTTCGTTCGCGAGCGCCAGGGCGGGCGCTGCCTTGAGCTGCCCGCCCAGGGCCAGGGTCACCGGTCCGGGCGCAACCGCGGGCTCCCCCGCAGGCAGTGGCACGCGCGTTGGCATGCAGCCGCGCCCCAGTCGCAGGCACTGGGGTTCGCCGGCGGCGACCTGGAACACGGAGTCGTCCAGCGCCCGCGCGACCGGCCGGTCGTGATCCAGGATCGCGTCCGCGATATCGCCCAGCCGGGCAACCGCCTCGTCGCCTTCCACGCACAGGGGCTCGCCGCTGCGGTTCCCGGAAGTGCAGACCACCGGTTCGCCGAAGTCGTCCAGGAGCAGGAGGTGTAGCGGGGTGGACGGGCGCATCAGTCCGCGACGTCCGAGCCCCGGGGCGACCCCCTCGGCCAGCGGTGCCTCCGGCCGGCCCTCGACCAGTACGATGGGGGCCTCCGGGGATTCCAGCAGCGCCCGCTCGACATCGTCGATGCGGGCGAGCGTATCCGTTTCGGCCCGACCCGGCAGCATGATCGCCAGTGGTTTCTCCGGCCGCTGCTTGCGCCGGCGCAGCCGCGCGACCGCTTCCGGTCGGGTGGCATCCACCAGCAGCTGGAAGCCGCCCGTGCCCTTCAGGGCCAGAATGCCCCCTTCGCGCAGGGTGTCCACCCCCGCGCGCAGGGCGGCGTCGCCGGTGCTCCGCGCGTCCCCGTCCGGCGTGCGCAGCGTGAGTTGCGGGCCGCATTCCGGACAGGCCATGGCCTCCGCGTGGAAGCGCCGGTCCTCCGGGTCCTCGAATTCGCGGAGACACGCCGGACACAGGGCGAACCCGGCGAGCGTGGTCCGCGCCCGCTCCCAGGGCAGGCCGGTCGTGATGCTCCAGCGCGGTCCACAGTCGGCACAGGCGGTGAACGGATAGCGGAACCGCCGCGCAGCCGGATCACGGATTTCGGCCCGACACGCCGGGCAGGGCGCGCGGTCGGGGGCCAGTGCGGGAGCGCCCCCGCCGGCGGCATGATGGGTGCGGACGTAAAAATCCGCATCGCCGAGCGGCGGAATCGTGGTGGCGGTGATCAGGTCCACGCGTGCGGCCGGCGGGCCGTCCTCCTCCAGGGAACGGCGGAAGGAACTCAGCGCCGCCTGCGGCCCTTCGATCTCGATCACGACCCCTTCCGAGGTGTTCGCGACCGCCCCCGTCAGCCCCAGCCGACGCGCCTGACGGGCGACGAACGGCCGGAACCCGACGCCCTGGACCCGGCCTGCGACGATCAGGCGCCAGCGCGCACGGGCGCGGTCGTTCACACCACGTCCAGGTTCCGCAGCAGGATCTGCTGGGCTTCGGGGTGGGTGTCGTCGTCCGAGGTCTCCACCTCCAGTTCGGCGCCCTCGGCCACTGTGCCGCGGGTGCCGTCCTCGAAATGCTCGCGGAAATGCTCCGGCGTGATATGCGACAGCGCCCCCAGCCACACCCGGACCCGGGTTACGCGCTCGGCGTTGTTGTCGGCCGCCACCTGCTCGATCTTGCGCAGCAAGTCGGCCATCAGCGAATGTTCGTGCATGGTTCAGTGTCTCCCCGTCCCGGTTTCCTTAAGGTAGACTGGTTCCTTCCTATAATGGCTGCAGGGAGGCGGCATGGAAAAGAACGAAACCCGGAAACCGTCGATGTTTCCCTGGGTCTCGACGTCCTCTCCATACCGTTCGCCGTGGATGTCATCCGGCATGTTCGACGGGTACGGGCGGCGGATACCCACTGAACGGAGCCCGACATCCATGCAGATCCACATCGACACCCCCGACCTGATGACCCGCGTGCGGCTCGAATCGCGCTGGCGCGCGGCCGGTGCCGAAGTGACCGGCAGCGGCGAGCCCGCAGCCCCCGACCTGATCGTGATCGACCTCGGTGCACGGGACGTTGCGAGTGTGTCGACCTGGCGTGAACGCTGTCCGGGTGCCGCCATCCTCGCCTTTGGCCCGCATGTGGAAGGGAGCATGCTCAAGGCCGCGCGTGAGGCCGGAGCCGACGAGGTGGTGGTGCGCGGCAAGGTCGCCGATCGCGTGGCGAAAAAGATCGCCGACGACACGGCCTAGCGCAGTCGGGCAGCGGGCGCATGCCCGAGGCCGACCGGGTCGTCCGCTTCAATGCACTCTCCGGGCCCCTGAACTCCCGGGAGGGCAGGGCGTCAGGCGGAAGCCGATGCCGTGCCTTGGCAGGCCGACAGCGCGCGCAGGCGGCGACGCTGCATCTTGAGGCGATACTCCAGTTCCTTGAATCGGGTGCGCAGTTCCGTGCGCAGCCAGCGGTCGTTCAGGGCCTCACGACCGGCCCGCATGTTTTCCGCCTGCACCTGCTGCCACTGGTTCACCGTATCGCGGAAGTGCTGGTATTCGCGTTCCACGGTCGCGCGCCAGGTGTCGTGCATCGGCCCGGCCTCATCGGGGTTCAGCAGGCGGCGGAACTCGGTGTGCAGCCGCGCGCGCAGGATCTTGAAGCGCGGCGTCCAGCGCCGGTCATGCACCAGCCCCGTCCACGCCAGCAGGTTGATCAGCCACTTCGAGGGGTCGTACTGCCACCAGCGCACGCCGTTGCGGTAGTCGCCCTGAAAGGCATGGTGGAAGTTGTGGTACCCCTCGCCCCAGGTGAGCAACGCGACCAGGCCGTTGTCCACGGCGGTATTCTCGTCACTGTAGGGGCGCCATCCCCACCAGTGCGCCAGGGAGTTGATAAAGAACGTGAAATGGTGACTGAGCACCAGCCGCAGCACGCCCGCCAGCAGCAGCATGCCGATCACGTCCCCGAACACCAGCCCCAGCAGCAAGGGCAACCCCAGGTTCAGCCCCCACACCAGGGTCCAGTAGTGGCGGTGCTGCCACATCACCACCGGATCCTTCGTCAGGTCCTTCGCGCGTGAATAATCGGCCCGGCTGGCGGGCCAGTTGCGCAGCATCCATCCCATGTGGGCGTGCCAGAAGCCGCGCTTGATGGAATGCGGGTCGCGTTCCACGTCATCCACGTAGCCATGATGCACGCGGTGCCGGGCACTCCAGTTGTAGATACTGTTCTGCAGCGCCAGCGCCCCGCAAAGCGCCAGAATCACGCGCAGCGGGCCGCGCGCCTTGAAGCTGCGATGCGCCCACAGCCGGTGATAGCCCACGGTAATCCCCAGGCCGCCGAGCACCATGAAGATCCCGAAAAAGGCCCAGGCCGCGCCACTGAAGCCCTGCGTCAGGCCCCACCACGGCACCAGCGTGAGGGCGGCCAGATTGCTCGCCAGAAAGAAGATCGCCGTGGTCCGGGCAATCGGCGGGGTCGGTTCGGACATCGAAAGATACCTGCTGACGATCGGGGCAAGCGCCAATGCTTGCCCCTTCATGTTCGTTCAGACCACGTTGCGAGCAAAAAATGCCCAACAGGGTGTAAAACCCACAGGGCCCAGGGCGCCGGCGGTCAGCTCAACGGCCACATCGTCCAGCGCACTCAGCCCTTCGTCGACCGCGCCATCATGGATGCGGGCTCTGGCGTGGGCTACCTGTCCGATGATTGCCGGTGCCTTCAGGCCGGGCCTGTGTCCCCTTTCCATCGCCTTTCGCGCCCAGTGTCCGGTCCCCGGCATGTCGCCGCACATCAGACGTTCGTAGGTTCTGACCGCAGCGATCCACGCCCGGACCGGGTTGTCCGGTGCATCCGCGACCAGAGTCCCTTCCAGGTCTCCGTCTCCATATGCCGCCATGGCCCGGAGTTCCAGCAGCTCCGACGAAGGCGGGAGGGTGAGGTCGTTAATCAGCTCGCGCGCCCGGGCAAAGTCACCGGCGTCGAGGGCCGCGCGTACCTGTATCAGATCTGGATCCGCCATCTCTCACTTCTCCTTGTCCGTATCGTGACAGGAACTGTCACGCCTTCCGTGTGGATGCTCGATGCATCTGTTCCGTTTAAACCAGAGCATAGGGAGTAGTTGTCATGTCCGAAACCGAAACGCTTTACGACCGGCTCGGTGGCCAGGCCGGAATCGACAAGCTCGTAAACCGCATTGTCGAGCTTCACCTTCAGAACCAGACGGTGGGTCCCCGGTACTGGGCACTCGACGACATCGTGCAGGCCATGCAGGAGATGGATTATCCGCGTCCGGTCTGCGACGAAGTACTCGGTATTTCCTATTCCCTGAAGGAGGAGATCGTCCACAAATAGGCCAGCCTCGGGCTGCCCTTTTCGTCCGACGTAAAAATGGAAACGGGGCCGGGTCTCTCGTCGTATCCGGCCCCTTTCTTCTCACGGACCCGGATAGACCTCGCGAATGAACTCCCCCGGGTCGGAGAGTGCGGCCCACTTCTGTCGCCACGGAAAAATGCGTGTCTGCCGTCCGGGCGCATCCAGCACAGGCCTTTGAATGCAGAAAGGAGTCAAACGCGGACGAGCCGCATCAGGGACTCGAAGCGATAGACGGCCGAACGGCGGCCAGCAGCCTCGCGCACCGGCTGCAGAAGGCCTTCTTCAAGAAGCACACGGGTAAAGCGCGCGGCGGTTTGTCGGGGAATTCCCGCGGACTGTGTGAAGTGGCTGTTGCGAAAGACCGGCCAGGTGAACAGGTAGTCGAGTGCGAGGACGGAATACCGGGAGCCGAGGACATCGGCAAAACGGACTTTCATTTCCTCGTAGTGATCGCGAATGGAGCGGGCCACGTCCGTGTTCCTCCGGGCCTGTTCACGCACGGCGTCCAGAAAGAAGCAGCACCATTCCTCCCAGTGGCCGCTGGCCGATACCTCGCGTAACCGGGCAACATACTCGTCCTTTTGTTCTTCGAAGTAGCGACTCACATAGAAATGTGGCGCGGATATGGCTCCTCCGTGCCACAACATCAGCGTGATCAGCATCCGTCCCACGCGGCCGTTGCCGTCCTTGAACGGGTGCAGGGCCTCGAACTCCGCGTGCGCCAGCGCGGTGCGGAGCAACAGCGGTACATCGTCGCTGGCTATGAACGCGAACAGCGTCTGCATGCCGCTGACCAGCTGTTCGGGTGTCGCGGGAACGAAACGGGCCTCCCGGCTGCCGCGTTCACCGACGTAATTCTGCTCCGTCTTGTACTGGCCGGGGGATTTCTCCGCCCCCCGCCCGAACGAGAGTAGCTGTTGGTGGATGCTGCGAATCAGGCCCTCGGAGAGCGGGTAGCCGTCTTCGAGCTGTGCCTGGGCCGTATTGAGGGCCCGTCGGTACAGGGCCGTTTCGACAACGTCGGATCGGTACAGTCCGGTGGCCCCGGTCTCGTTTTCGTCCTGTTCCGCTTCCAGCTCCAGAATCTCGTCGAGCGTGCTGATGGTGCCTTCCATGCGCGAGGAGATCACGGCCTCCTGGCTGCGTAGCGGGGCCAGGAAGATTTCGCTGTTATGGATGTTCTGCAGGGTCTGGTCGTAGCGCGCCAGCGCATCGGTTGCGGCCAGCAACGACGGCATGAGACGGCTGTAATCGAGCGGGCGGGGCGGGAAGTCACCGGTGTGGTAATGCACGGCGCGAGTACAGTCGATGTTCATGTCGCCCACGCTCGTTTGTGATTAACCAATGACTGGATTTGAGCAACAAATGGCTTTGTCGTCAACAAGAAGACCCCAACAGGGTTTGCGTTCAATAATGGCCGGATTATTGATCTCAATGGGGCTTGCCGGCATTCCGTTACTGTCAAACTTGTTTGTTGTTCATTCGGCGAGGTCGGTGAGCGACAAGCGTGCCAAGTTTCCTGATCGGCCCCGAATCCCGGACCAAGGCGGTTGTTTGCCATTGGACTGAATCGATTCAGGGGGTGCCGCGAGACCCGGATACCGCCTCGGCGAGATCGCTCGTGATTCGGCTGACGACCCGGGCAAGGCTGTCGCGGATCTCGGGCGAGAGGCCGGCGCCATCTTCGAGGCGGGCAGGCTCGATGCCGTGAACGATGAGGGTGTCCGGGAGTTCGTCCAGCGAGCGGGCGAGTTCGACGGCCTCGGCGAGGCCGATGCCGTGGGAGGAGTAGCGGGCGCCGCGCGGCAGCGGCTCGCGGGCGTCCAGCCGGTGGAGGGTGCCGGGCGCAGCGCCGGTGACGATGGCATCGACGAGGATCACCGGGTCGTGGCCCTGCCACAGCTCCATCAGTTCGGCGGGCTCGCCGTGGCTCTTCGCGGTGGCAAGATCCGGGGTATCGGCCAGTGCATCCACCACGGCGTGGCCGATGCCGTCGTCGCCGCGCCAGGGGTTGCCGATGCCGATGACCAGCGCCTCTTTGTCGGTCATTGGCATGTCGGGAGCGGCAGCGGATGCCTCTTGCGGGTGTTCAGGTGCTACGGGGGTGTTTCTTGCCGCCTTGAGAGTTTCTTCGCGGTGTTCGTCGCTCAGGTCCGATCGCCGCCCGTCTGCCTCGGAAGCCGCAGGCAGCCGTTTTTCCCGTGGGGTCTGTCCGGGTGGTCGTGCCACGGGGCGCTCCTGATCGATACCTGGCGGTGGCTAACGTGGCGTGCTCTCGCTTTTCCGGGCAGCAGTGGTCGTTTCCAGCCGCTCCGCCAGCCAGATCTTGATGATGGATTGACGGGTGACGCCCAATCGGCTGGCTTCTCGGTCCAGGGACTCGATCATCCAGTCCGGGAAGTCCACGTTTACCCGCCGCTGTTTGCGCAGCGGTCGTTGGGCCCCGGACAGATCCAGGGCATCGGTCATCTCTTCTCCGCTGTCAAAGCGCTCGTCAAATGTCTTCGCTTTCATACAGCGCTACCTCTTCTTTGCGCGACCTGCGTACCGAAATGATACGGACGCAGGCCTCTCGGTGAGTGACAACGGCGGTCCAGTGCCTCCTTTCAATGCGACCGATCACCAGAAAGCGGGGTTCGTCCTCCGTGCGGCCGGGGACCTCGAGCAGATCGGGGTCACGCCAGAGGGCCTGGGCGGTCACGAAGTCGATGCCGTGTTTCTCCAGATTCGATCGACTCTTCCGTTCGTCGAACTCGAATGAATGCATGGTGTAGAAATTATACCTTTATTCTATCAAACGGGTCCTCACTTGCGCAGAGCCAAGGGTTCCGTTTTGTGCAGGGCTTCACCGGCGGTCGACGGTGAGGTCGAGGAAGTGGGTGGCGCAGGAGATGCAGGGGTCGTAGTTGCGGATGGCCACCTCGCAGTGGTGGCGCAGTTCGTCGTCCGGCAGATGGAGATGGGTCTGCACCAGTTCGCGCAGGTCGGCCTCGATGGTGGGCTGGTTGACCGAGGTGGGCGGGACGATCCTGGCGTCGGTGATGAGGCCCGCCTCGTCGATGCTGTAGCGGTGGTAGCAGATGCCGCGCGGGGCCTCGGTGGCGCCGAAGCCGGTGCCGGCGCGCGGGGTGACCGGCCGCGCGGGTTGGGCCGGCGCGGTCCGGTAGCCGTCGACCAGGCGCAGGGCCTCCTCGAAGGCGAGCACGATCTCGATCATGCGCACCTGGATGCTGCGGAACGGGTTGCGGCAGGCCGCGCCCAGCCCGGCGCGCTCGGCCAGTTCGGCGGCGCGCGGGGTGAGGCGTTCGCGGTTCAGGGCGAAGCGTGCCAGCGGGCCCATGAACACCGGTTCGCCGCTGTCGGAGCGGTGGCTGTGCAGGGCGTTGGAGTGGGCGACGTGTTCCTCGGTGAAGACGTCGTCGTAGTCGCGGATGGCGGCGTCCAGACCGCTGCCGGAACCGAGCCGGCCGTGGGTGATCGGGTATTCGTCCGGGTGCACCAGCGACACGAACTCGTAGTCGCGCTCCAGGTTCGGGTAGTCGAGGGTGGCGAGGAATTCGGCGACCTCGCAGGACGCCTCCAGGCCCCAGGCCAGATCCTCGCGCAGCCCGGCGACCTCGTCGGGCGTCGGCGTGCGGTAGAAGCCGCCGACCCGCAGGTTGACCGGGTGGATCTCGCGCCCGCCCAAAAGGCGCAGGATGGAGTTGCCAATCTTCTTGATGCGCAGGCCGTTGCGCACCATGTCCGGGTGGTCCTTCGCGGCAGTGACCGCGTCGGGATAGCCGAGGAAGTCCGGCAGGTGGAGCATGAACACGTGCAGCGCGTGGCTCTCGATCCATTCGCCGCAGTAGGCCAGCCGGCGCAGGTCCTGCAGCACGCCATCCACGGTTACCCCGCAGACGTCCTCCATCGCCAGCGAGGCGCCCAGCTGGTAGGCGATCGGGCAGATGCCGCAGATGCGCGCGGTGATGTCCGGGGCCTCGCGGAAGTCGCGCCCGCGCAGGAAGCCCTCGAAGAAGCGCGGGGCCTCGAAGATCGACAGCTTCACCTCCTCCACGCGGTCGCCCTCGGTGCGCACGTACATCGCGCCCTCGCCCTCCACGCGCGCGAGGTAGTCGACTTCGATGGTGCGGGTCTCGCTCATGGTCCGTTTCCTGATTCTTCGCGCTCGCTCTCCTCGCGGAAGGCGTCGGCGCCGGCATTGAAGGTGCGGTAGAAGCGCACGCGGGTGGCGCGCTCCATGCCGAGGGCCTCCAGCTGCCCGGACAGGCCGGGCGCGTTGGGCGTCTCCTTGGGGCCGAAGCAGCCGTAGCAGCCGCGGTGGCAGCCGGGGCACAGCGCGCCGCAGCCGGCGTGGGTGACCGGACCCAGGCAAGGCGTGCCGTGGGCGACCATCACGCAGACCTGTCCCGCCCGCTTGCACTCCTCGCAGACGCTGGCGCTGGAGACCTGCGGGCGGCGGCCGTAGAGGAAGGCGCTGATGACCTCCAGCAGCTGGTACTTGTCGATCGGGCAGCCGCGCAGCTCGAAGTCCACCGGCACGTGCTGGCTGATCGCATCCGAGGTGGCCAGGGTCGAGATGTACTCCGGGTGGGCGTAGACCTGGCGGGTAAACTCTTCGACGTCGGCAAAGTTGCGCAGGGCCTGGATGCCGCCGGTGGTGGCACAGGCGCCGATGGTCACCAGGAACTTCGATGCGCGGCGGATCTCGCGGATCTCTTCGGCCGCCTCCGGCGTAGTGATCGAGCCCTCCACCAGCGTCAGGTCCCAGGGCCCGTCGATGCGGGTGCGGGTGGCCTCGGGGAAGTGCGCGATCTGGATCCGGTCGGTCACCGCCAGCAGCTCGTCCTCGCAGTCCAGCAGCGAGAGCTGACAGCCGTCGCAGGAGGCGAACTTGAACACCGCGAGGGTAGGCTTTTCCCGACTCATAGCTCGCGTATCCGGAAGGCCGGTTCCATTACCGGGTAGGGAAACACGGGGCCGTCGCGGCAGACGAACTGCGCCCCGATCTGGCAGTGCCCGCAGAAACCCAGCGCGCAGCGCATGTTGCGCTCCATGGAGACAAAGATGTCTTCCGGCTTGACACCGCGGCGCTCCAGCGACGACGCGGCAAAGCGCATCATCACCTCCGGGCCGCAGACCATCGCCAGCGTGTTGCGCCGGTCGAAGCCGCCGCGGTCGATCAGCTGGGTGACCACGCCGACATCGCCGCGCCACGCGGCCGTGCCGCGGTCCACGGTGATGCGCAGGTCGAGATCGTCGCGCGCGCCCCAGGCCTCCAGCTCGTCACGAAAGATCATGTCACCGGGCGAGCGCGCGCCGTAACAGATCACCACATGACCAAAGTCGTCGCGCCGTTCCAGCGCCGCATGGATCACCGGCCGCAGCGGGGCCAGGCCGATGCCGCCGGCGACCAGCACCAGATCGCGGCCATGGGCCTGCTCCACCGGCCAGGCGGTACCGAACGGCCCGCGCAGGCCGACCACCGCGCCGGGTCCCAGATCCTGCATCGTGCGGGTCACGCTGCCCACCGCGCGGGTGGTGTGCACGATGCCGCCATCCGCGGTGATCGCGGACACCGAGATCGGCACCTCGCCCACGCCGAACAGGTAGAGCATGTTGAACTGCCCGGGCGCCGGCGGTGGCCCCGGGTCGACTCCCGGCTCGGGGTACAGCGTCCAGCTGAACACCTCGTTGCTGGCGACGTCCGGGCGCACCGAATGGATGCGCCAGGGCTGTGGCGCCATCGCCTGTTCCGGCAGGGCGCTGTCGGCGCGGGGCTGCAGGGTTTCAGGTGCCATGCCCGGGCCCTCCGTGACTGTAGATGTCCAGCGCCTGCAGCCGCGCGGCCTGCAGCCGCTGCACGATCAGTGCGGAGAAATGTTTCATCAGCATGTAGCCGAACGCCGGGTCGGCCTCCATATGTTCACGCAGCACGCCGGCATCGAAGTGCAGGGTTTGCAGATCGGTGATCGCCCGGGCGTCGTAACTGGCGCGATACGGCGGTAGCAGCCACGACCAGCCGAGGATGTCGCCGGGCCCCAGGGTCTGGAAGGTCACGCAGCCTTCGCGCAGCGGGCTCTCCAGCGCGACCTGGCCCTCTCGGATCAGCCAGAAGGTCTCCGTCGGCTCGTGGTCGCGCATCAGCCGCGTGTCCGCCGGGTAGCTGAGCTTCGCGGCGCAGGCCGCCAGCAGGCGCCGGTGTTCCGGCTCCATGTCGGCAAAGAACGGCTGGTCTTCGAGGATCGCCAGCAGCTCGTTCATGCCCGGCCCTCCGGGTCGCGGCGCACCGCGGTGACCTCCTCGGTGATGTCGATGCCCACCGGGCACCAGGTGATGCAGCGTCCGCAGCCGACACAGCCGGAGGTGTCGAACTGGTCGTGCCAGGTCGCCAGCTTGTGGGTGATCCACTGGCGATAGCGCGCGGCTACCGAGTCGCGGTGGGCGCCGCCGACCAGGTGCGAGTGTTCCTGGTTGAAGCAGGAGTCCCAGCGCCGCACCCGCTCGGTGCGCTGGCCTTCCAGGTCCGGGACCTCTTCGATCTGCGAGCAGAAACAGGTGGGGCAGACCAGGGTGCAGTTGGAGCAGGACAGGCAGCGCTCGGCGGTCTCCTCCCAGCGCGGGTGTTCGAAGGCCCGGTTCAGTACCTCGCGCGCGTCGCCGGGCATCTGCCGGCCCATCTTTTCCGGGGCCTCGGCCCATACGCGTTCGGCGGCGGCCTGCTCGGCGTCCGTGCCCGGGCGCGGCTCCAGCCGGTCGAGCATCGCGCGCCCGGCCTCGCTCCCGGCCTCGGCGATCAGGAAATGCTGCGTGGCATCGATCACCTCGGTCAGGGCCAGGTCGAAGCCCTCGCGGGCGCGCGGTCCGGTATCCATGGAGGCGCAGAAGCAGGTGCCGCCGGGCTCGGCGCAGTGGGCCGCGACCATGAACACGTCCCGGCGCCGCGCTGCATAGCCGCGGTCCTGCACCGCCTGTCCGAGGAACACCCGGTCCTGCACGCCGATCGCCGCCAGCTCGCAGGCACGCATGCCGATGAACGCACGCGGCGGCGCGTCGGATTCGCCCGGCTCGGTGGTGAAGCTGCCGTCCGCCTGGCGGGTCAGCCGGAACAGGGTCTCCTGCGGGGGGAACAGGTACTTCTTCCAGGAATGCGGGCCGACCACGTAGCCGAACAGGGCGCCGTCTCCGCGCTCGCGCAGGCGGTAGTGGCCGGGGGCGTGCTCGTCGGTCCAGCCCGCCGGCAGGTCGTCGAGACCGTGCACCCGGTCGTAGACGATCGCGCCGTCGCGCCGTGTTGGACCCACCACCTCGTAGCCATCAGAGGCCAGCAGGCGGATCAGCGTATCCACGGCCTGGGGTGTGATCACTTCCACGGGGTGCTCCCGTTCCCGATGGGATGGTTTCCATATTGCGCCAGAATCCCCTGCGGGGCCAACCCCCGGCAGCCCCGACGCGCATCCGGGGCCCCGGTCGTGCGAAGCTGTAGGTCATCAGTCAGGGCCCGACCCGGGCCAGCCACCGGAGGAAATGGATGAAGGTCGCCGTATTCAGTGCCCAGCAACACGATCAGGAGCATCTGGTGCCGATGCTGCGCGAGGCCGGCATGGAGCCGGTACTGGACGAGCGCCGCCTGACCCCGGAGACGGTGGGTGACGCGGCCGGTGCGGATGCGGTCTGCGCCTTCACCAACGACGACCTGTGTGCGGCCACCCTGGACGGGCTGCAACGTCACGGCATCCACGTGGTGACCCTGCGCTGCTCGGGCCACAACAACCTGGATGACGAACATGCACGCCGCATCGGCATGCGCGTGGCCCGGGTCCCGGCGTACTCGCCGAATGCCATCGCCGAGCACGCGGTGGCGCTGCTGATGACCCTGAACCGCCACACCCACTTCGCCTGGAAGCGCACCCGGCGCGGCGATTTCCGGCTGAACAACCTGGTCGGCTTCGACGTCGCGCAGCGCAGCGTCGGCGTGGTCGGTACCGGCAAGATCGGCGCGGCCTTCGCCCGCATCATGCTTGGCTTCGGGGCTCGCGTTCGCGCGATGGACCCGTACCCGGATTCGGAACTGCAGGCCGCCGGCGTCACCTACACCGACCTCGACGAACTGCTGGCGACCTCCGATGTGGTCTGCCTGATGTGCCCGCTGACGCGCGACAACCACCACATGATCAACGCCGAAACGCTGGCGCGCATGCCGCGCGGGGCCATCCTCATCAACACCGCGCGCGGGGCGCTGGTGGACACCGATGCGGTGGAGGCCGCGCTGGATTCGGGCCAGCTCGGGGCAGCGGGTCTGGATGTCTACGAAGACGAAGGCCCGGTGTTCTTCCGCGACTGGACCGGCACCCCGGACGGTGTCCCCGATGCCCGGCTGGTCCGCCTGACCCGCCGCGACAACGTCCTGGTCACCGGCCATCAGGCGTTTCTCACCCACGAAGGACTGACCGGCATCGCCGAGACCACCGTGCACAACCTGCAGGTGCTGGCGCGCGACCCAGAGGGCCACGAGGAACTGCCGGGCCGGCTGGTGTGATGACGGGCCTGGCGCTCGATCGAGGCGCTTGATTTTCCCTGCCCGGCACCATATATGTCCTGAACGGAGGCCATTCGGGCAGGGAGGACAGAAGATGAGCGAGGTCGACGGTGCAAGGGTCATCGAGAACACCTGGATCACCCTGAGCGACGGCTGCCGTCTGGCCGCCCGCATCTGGCTGCCGGAGGACGCCGAGCACAACCCGGTGCCGGCGATCCTCGAGTACATCCCCTACCGCAAGAACGACCACAAGGCCCTGCGTGATGCGGAGGTGCACGGGTTCTTCGCCGCGCACGGCTACGCCGGGGTGCGCGTGGATCTGCGCGGCAGCGGCGACTCGGAGGGCGTGCTGCGCGACGAATACCTGCAGCAGGAACTCAACGATGGCCTCGAGGTGATCCGCTGGATCGCGCAGCAGCCGTGGTGTTCCGGCAGGGTCGGCCTGTTCGGGCTGTCCTGGGGCGGCTTCAACGGGCTTCAGCTGGCGGCCCTGCAGCCGCCGGAACTGGGGGCGGTGATCTCGGTTTGTTCGTCGGATGACCGCTATGCCGACGACGTGCACTACATGGGCGGCTGTCTGCTGACCGACAACCTTTCCTGGGCGTCGACCATGTTCGGCTTCAACTCCTGCCCGCCGGATCCGCAAGTGGTCGGCGAGGATCGCTGGCGCGACATGTGGCGCGAGCGGCTGGAGGGGTCCGGCCTGTGGATCCGCAACTGGCTGGAGCACCAGCGCCGCGACGACTACTGGAAGCACGCTTCGGTCTGCGAGGACTACAGCGCCATCCAGGTCCCGGTGATGGCGGTCAGCGGCTGGGCCGACGGCTACTCCAATACGGTGTTCCGCCTGCTCGAGCACCTGCAGGCACCGCGCGCCGGGCTGGTGGGGCCCTGGGGCCACAAGTATCCGCACATGGGCGGGCCGGGGCCGACCATCGACTTCCTGGGCGAATGCGTGCGCTGGTGGGACCACTGGCTCAAGGGCATCGACCGCGGCGTGGACGCCGATCCGATGGCACGGCTGTGGCTGCACGACGCGCGCAGCCCGCTGGTCCCGGAGATCACCGGTGAGTGGATCGCCGAGCAGCGCTGGCCCAGCCCCAATATCCACTACCACGAATTCGGTCTGGCCCGGGGGCGCCTGGTCGCCGGCGGCGAACGCACCGATGAAGCGGAAACCCTGACCATCCGCAGCCCGCTGAGCGTGGGGCTGTTCGCCGGCAAGTGGTGTTCCTACGCCGAGACCACCGACCTGCCTTCGGACCAGCGCCTGGAAGACGGCGGCGCACTGGTGTTCGAGACCGATCCGCTGGACGAAGACTTCGACCTGCTGGGCGATACCGAACTGGAACTGGAGATCGAGGCTGATCGTCCGGTGGCCCAGGTCGCCGCGCGCCTGTCCGATGTGGACCCGGAGGACCGGGCCACGCGCGTCACCTTCGGCATCCGCAATCTGACGCATCGCGACGGGCACGAGGACCCGCAGCCGCTGGAGCCCGGGCGGCGCTACCGTGTCCGGTTCCGGCTGAACGAGGTGGCCCAGCGGTTTCGCCGCGGTCATCGGATTCGCCTGTCAATCTCCAGTTCCTACTGGCCGCTGGCGTGGCCGGCACCGGAACCCGCACGTCTGACGCTGCATCTGGAAGGTTGCTGCCTGCATCTGCCGGAACGCCGGGTCGACGCCGACACCCCCGTCCCGCGGGATCTCGGCGAGCCGCGGCATGCCCCCACCCCGGGGCATACTCTGCTGGCCCCGGCCCACCGGGAATGGAAGACCGAGCACAACCTGGCGACCAACGAGGTCGCCCTGAACGTGATCAACAACGACCCCGTGCTGCAGCTGCATGACAATGACCTGACCTTTGGCCGGGAGGTGCACGAACGCTACAGCTACCGCAGCGAGTCCTACGAAACCGTGCGGGGCGAGGTGGTGCAGACCCGGCATTTCCGGCGTGATGACTGGTCGGTGCGCACGGTGACCCGCACCGTGCTCACCTCTACCCCCGACACCTTCCGGATCCGCGCCACCCTGGACGCCTACGAGGGTGATGTACGCATCTACGCGCAAAGCTGGGACGAGAGCATCCCGCGCGACCTGGTGTAACCCGACAACATACCGGGAAACCGGGAGGGAGAGCATGAGCGAAAAGAAGCACGTTTTTGTCGTTGGCATGGATGCCTTCAACCAGGCCAAGCTGGAGCGCCTGCCCCAGGCGGCCGAATGCGAGTTCCACTCGGCCCTGGATTTCAGCGACATCCGCAACGTCGAGTCCTTCGACATGGAGGCGCTGATTGAACGTGCGGCCGGCAACATCGAGGCGGCCGGCGTGCCGGTGGATGCCATCGTCAGCTTCTACGACTTCCCCGGCACCGTGATGGTCCCGTTGCTGGCCGAGCGCTTCGGCGTGCCCGGCCCCTCGCTGGAGGCCGTGCTCAAGTGCGAGCACAAGTACTGGAGCCGGCTCGAGCAGCGCAAGGTGATCCCCGACCATATCCCGCGCTTTCGGGCCTTCGACCCGCATGACGAGAATGCGTGGTCGAAACTCGGCATGCTGCCGCCGTTCTGGATCAAGCCGATCAAGTCGTTCCGTTCGTTTCTCGCCTTCCAGATCAACGACGAGCGACAGTTCCGGTCGGTCATGCAGATCTGCCGCGAGAAGGGCGGTTTCATCGGCGGGCCCTTCGCCTGGCTCATGCAGCGCTCCGGCGCCCCGCCGGAGATCGCCGAGATGCCCGAGAGTTTCGTGGCTGAATCGCCGATCGGCGGCTGGCAGTGCACCCTCGAGGGATACAGCTACAACGGGCAGGTGAATGTCTACGGCGTGGTCGACTCGGTGACCGAACAGGACGGCTCGTCGTTCTCGCGCTACGAATACCCGTCCTCGCTGCCGCTGGAGATCCAGCACCGCATGATGGATCTCGCGCGGCTGGCGGTGCAGCAAACCGGCCTGGACAACTCGCCGTTCAACGCCGAGTTCTACTACGACCAGACCGGCGACCAGGTGTGGCTGCTGGAGATCAACCCGCGGATCTCCCAGGCTCATTCGGACATCTTCGAGAAGGTGCACGGCATCTCGCACCATTCCGTGATGGTGGACCTGGCGCTGGGACGCAAGCCGCGGCCGATGGAGCGTAACGGCGAGTTCAACGTGGCCGCCCATTTCATGTTCCGCACCCATGAAGCCGGCCGCGTGCGGCGTATCCCCAGCCCCGAGGCCATCACCCGGCTGAAGACCCGCCAGCCCGGCACCGAGGTCAAGATCCCGGTGAAGCCGGGTCAGCACCTCAGGGACCTGCAGGGCCAGGACATGTACAGCTTCGAGATCGCCAACGTGTTCATCGGCGGCCGCGACCGGGCGGATCTGCTGGACAAGTACGACGAGGCCCTGTCGGTTCTGCAGTTCGACATCGAGAAGGACACCGAGGCGGTCATCACCTGACCCTCGTGCCGGATCGGCGAGAGGGGGCGCCTCCTGCCGGTTGATGCCTCCTCGGGCCGGATCGGCGAGAGGGCTCGCCTCCTACCGCGGTTGATGCCTCCCCGGGCCGGATCGGCGAGGGGGCTCGTCTCCTGCCGCGGTTGATGCCTGACCCGTAGGAGGCCGGCCCTCCGGCCGATCGGCGTCACGGGTTGCCAGCCGGCGCTGGCTCTCGCGCGGCCCGAACCTCCGTACGGGCCAGCAAAAAAGGCCCGGTCCCCCGAAGGGGCCGGGCCCTGCAAGGCCGGGTCGGCATGCCGCGAAGTCCTCGCGGCCGCCGGCGCGATCAGCCCTCGTTGTGGTAGCGGGTCACGCGCTCCACGTCGTTCTTCGCGCCCAGCACCACCGGCACGCGCTGATGGATGTCCTTCGGCGGGACCTCCATGATGCGCTGGCGCCCGGTGGTGGAGGCACCGCCGGCCTGCTCGACGATGTAGCTCATCGGGTTGGCCTCGTACATCAGGCGCAGCTTGCCTTCCTGGCCCTTGGCGGTGGTCTTGGAGTCCAGCGGATACATGAAGACACCGCCGCGCGACAGGATGCGGTGCACCTCGGCGACCATGGAGGCGACCCAGCGCATGTTGTAGTCCTTGCCCAGGGCGCCTTCCTTGCCGGCCAGGCACTCGTCGACATAGCGCTTGATCGGGGCTTCCCAGAAACGCATGTTCGACATGTTGATGGCGAACTCCTGGGTGTCCTCGGGGATGTGGACTTTTTCCTTGGTCAGCAGGAACTCGCCGAAGTCCTTGTCCAGGGTGAACATGTTCACGCCCTGGCCGGTGGTCAGCACCATCATGGTGGAGGGGCCGTACAGGCAGTAACCGGCGGCCACCTGGGTGGTGCCGGGCTGCAGGAAATCCTCGGCCTTCGGGTTCTCGACGCCTTCCGGTGCCTTCAGGATCGAGAAGATGGTGCCGACGGAGACGTTCACGTCGATGTTGGAGGAGCCGTCCAGCGGGTCGAACAGCACCAGGTAGTGGCCGCGCGGGGCGTCCTTGGGCAGTTCGAGGATCTCGTCCAGTTCCTCGGAGGCCAGGCCGGCGACATGACCGTTGTGCGACAGCGCCTCGATGAATACCTCGTTGGTGATGATGTCCAGCTTCTTCTGGGTCTCGCCCTGCACGTTCTCCGAACCGGCCGAGCCGAGGACGCCGACCAGGTCGCCCTTGTCGACCAGTGCCGAGATCTTCTTGCACGCGGTGGCGATGTCGTTGAGCAGGCCGGTGAACTCGCCGGTGGCGCCCTGGATCCCGCGCTGGGTTTCGATGATGTAGTTGGTCAGTGTCGTGCCGATATGCATATTGCCGATCCTGATGGTTGTGAGTCCGTGCGACATCGGGGCACTCTTGGGGGCAGGCGGTTGCGCACGCTGCTGGCGCGAACCGCGCCGTCCGGCCCGTGTCCTAACCGGCACAGTGTAGCAAAAGCGGGCGCGGGGGCCGATTCCGGGGCCACGAGGCCCGATGAGCAGGGACATCCAGGGAGAGACACATGCCGCAGAACGCACTGTACGCCCAGTCCGGCGGGGTCACCGCCGTCATCAACGCCAGTGCCTGGGGGGTGATCGAGGCCGTGCGCGGTCATCCGGCGCATTTCGGGCGGATCTACGCCGCGCGCGACGGGATCCTGGGCGCGCTGCGCGAGGAGCTGATCGATCTCGACCACGAGGACCCGCTGACCCTGCAGGCGCTGAAGCACACCCCCGGCGGTGCCTTCGGTTCCTGCCGCTTCGATCTGGGCGATCCGGACACCCACCCCGAGCAGTACGAGCGGCTGGTGGAGGTCTTTCGCGCCCACGACATCGGCTATTTCTTCTACAACGGCGGCGGCGGCTCCATGGATACCGCCCTCAAGGTCGCGAAGATGGGTGACCGCATGGGCTACCCGATCACCGCGGTGGGCGTGCCCAAGACCATCGACAACGACCTCGCCATCACCGATTCCAGTCCGGGTTTCGGTTCGGCGGCCAAGTTCATCGCCACCACCGTGCGCGAGGCCAGCCTGGATGTGGAGTCCATGCACACCAGCTCGACCAAGGTCTTCATCCTCGAGGTGATGGGGCGGCATGCCGGCTGGCTGGCGGCCGCCGCCGCGCTGGCCCAGGAGTTCGACGGCCAGCCGCCGATGCTGATCCTGTTCGCCGAGACGCCGTTCGACGAGGCGGATTTCCTGGATCACCTCAACCGCACCATCGAGCGCCACGGCTACTGCGTGGTCGTGGTCTCCGAGGGCCTGAAGAACCCCGACGGCAGCCTGTTCTCGGTGGCGCAGAGCCACGACGTGTACGCCTACACGCAGCTGGGCGGCGCCGCGCCGCGGCTGTCCGAGCTGATCCGCGAAAAAACCGGGCACAAGCTGCACTGGGCGGTGGTCGACTACATCCAGCGGGCCGCGCGGCATATCGCGTCGAAGGTGGACGTGGACCAGGCCTATGCCTGCGGGCGCGCGGCGGTGGAGGGCGTGGTGGCCGGCGAGCACAGCTTCATGCCGATCATCCGGCGCGATTCCACCCAGCCCTATCGCTGGAGCATCGGGCGTACCTCGCTGGAGAGCGTGGCCGACATCGAGCAGGGCATGCCGCGCGAATACATCACCCCGGACGGCTACGGCATCACCCAGGAGGCGCGCGACTACCTGCGCCCGCTGATCCAGGGCGAGGAGCAGCCACCGTTCGAGCGTGGCCTGCCGGCCTATCCGCGAATCCGCGGGGAGCTGCTGCCGAAACGCTGTCCGCCGTTCGACGTGGATCACGACTGAGCCTGGCGGATCGTTCGCGGGGCTTGGCGCGCCCCGTAACGAGCGTAAGATAGGAAGCACGTTTCCCCATCCGAGCCTTCGAGGAGGCCGTCCATGTCGATTCCGACCATTTCGCGTTTGCGTCGTACTCCGTCCGTATCCGGCATGCTGGCCGGCTGTTGTGCCCTCGGCCTGGCCCTGCTGCCGGCCACCTCCGTGCTGGCCGAAACGGCCGAGCGCGCGCAGGGGGCATCCGCAAGCGGCGATGACACCGGGCAGATGGTGGGTACCCGCGCCCTGATCGATCAGGTGCAGGCGGAGGACACCCGGGCGCAACTGCTGGAACGTCTGGACGATGCTTCCGTACAGGAGCAGCTGATCGCCATGGGCGTGGATCCGGAACAGGCCCGCGAGCGCGTGGCCCGGTTGACCGACGAGGAGCTGGCGGAGCTGGAAGCGCGCATTGACTCCGAACCGGTGGGGGCCGCCGGCGCCCTGGGCGTGGTCGCCATCGTGTTCCTGGTGTTCGTCATCACCGACGCCCTGGGCGTGACCGACATCTTCGCGTTTGTCCATCCGCCGGGCGAGCGGTGATCCTGGCGTGATCCTCCGGGGACTCGCGGCGCTGCTGCTGGCGGCGCTGCTGGCAGGCTGTGCCACCGCGCCGCAGAGCCGGGACCTGGCGGGTGACCCGGGGGCCCTGCCGGATCTGCCGCCGCGCGTCGAGCTGAGCGACATCCCGTTCCACCCGCAGGAGGACTACCAGTGCGGCCCGGCCGCGCTGGCCACGGTGCTCGAGGGGCGCGGTCTGGAGGTGTCGCTGGAAGGGCTGATCGACGAGGTCTACATCCCCGCCCGCGAGGGCACGCTGCAGGCCGAGATGCGTGCAGCGGTGCGCGCGCGTGATCTGGTGGCGTATCGCCTGGAGCCGGATCTGGAGGCGATCCTGCGCGAGGTGGCCGCCGGGCACCCGGTGGTGGTGTTCCAGAACCTCGGGCTCGCGATGTTCCCGGAATGGCATTTCGCGGTGGTCATCGGCTACGACCTGGCCGCCGGCGAGATCATCCTGCGCAGCGGTACCCACGAGCGTCACGTGAACGAGTTCGCCCGCTTCGAGCGGACCTGGGCGCGCGGCGAGCGCTGGGCCTTCATCCCGGTGGCGCCGGACGAGCTGCCGGCCACCGCGGAGCCGCTGAACTGGCTGCGCGCGGTCAACGAGCTGGAGGTCATCGGCGCACTGGAGAGCGCGGCCACGGGTTACCGCACGGCGATCGACCAATGGCCCGATCAGCCGGTGGGCTATGTCGGTCTGGCGAACGTTGCGATGGCGCAGGATGATCCCGAGTCGGCCGAGTCTGCGCTGCGCGAGCTGATCGAGCGTGACTCCGGCGTGGACGCGGCCTGGAACAACCTCGCCCATGTCCTGCTGGCGCGTGACTGCACGGAACCCGCCCGCGCGGCGGCCGCCTGTGCGGTGGCGCTGACCGGGGGCGAAGACGAATCCCCGTATGCCCCGACGCTGCGGACGCTGGAGCGGGCGGCCCCGTCCGGCGGGCCATGCGACCCCGTCCCGGACTGCCCGGCCGATTCGCGCGCCGACTGAGACGGGCACGCGGTTCGGTGCGGCGTCAGTCCTCGAACAGCGCCTCCACCCGCGCATGGATGTGCTGGTCCGCGTCCGGTCCGATCTGCGTGGTTTCCGGATCGTGGCGGTCGCAGAACGCCCAGGCGAATTTCAGGTCCTTGATCCCCAGCGAGCCGAACAGCCGCGCCTCGGCCGAATGGTCGGTGGCTTCCGGGATCACGGTCGGCCAGCCGTCCTGGCCCGGGGTCAGCGCGGGGCCGAAGAAGATCGCCCCCGGCAGGTTCTTGATCCGCAGGGCGCAGGTGCCCTCGGTGACGCCGCCCATCGGCAGGAAGTCGATGGTGCGCGACAACCGCTGCTTGCGGTTGAACGGGGTATCCACGGTGCCGCCGGCGGCGCGGATCGCGGGTGCCTCGGCCTCGTAGGCCAGCACCTCCAGTCCGGCCTCGCGCCAGGCGTCGAGGTCGCGCGCGCCGCGGTGGCTGGGCAGGAACAGCCAGCCTGGCTCGGTGAGTGCGCGCAGCTCCTGCAGCAGGGCATCCGAAAACGGCGGGGCGTTCACCAGGATCCCGCCCATTTCGCGGTCGTCGATCAGCCAGACCGCCGGCTCGTCGTGGCCGACGCGGTGGATGTTGCGTTCGCGCAGTTCGACCAGCGCCGGGCCGATCGTTCCGGGGGAAGCGGACATGCGGGCGTCTCCGGGTTCCTCTGGGGTGTAGTCGGGAAGGTTGCGGGCTTCCTGCCCCGTGCGCAATTTGGGCGGGAATCCGGCGGGAGATCGTCGGATCGTCGGGCCGCCGGGTTACTGCTCCCGCGGGGTGGCCTCGTCGCGCGGTTCCAGCTGCGCCATCTCGCTTTCGATCCAGTCCTCGGTCAGCGCCAGCACCTCGGCGGCCGAACGGCCCTGCGTCTCGATCGGCGGCCCCACCGAGACCTCGATGGTCCCGGGATGGCGCAGGATCCCGCGCCGCGGCCAGTACGTACCGGAGTTCAGCCCCACCGGCAGCACCGGGTAGCCGCCGCGCGCGGCCAGCTGCGCGCCGCCCTGACGATAACGGCCCTTTTCCCCGGGATTCACGCGCGTGCCCTCGGGGAACACGATCACCCACAGCCCCTGGTCCAGGCGCTTCTTGCCTTCCCGCAGCAGGCCCTCCAGCGCCTGGCGACCGGCACCGCGGTCGATCGGTACCGGGTTGAGCATGGCCAGGGTCCAGCCGAACAGCGGGATGCGCATCAGCTCGCGCTTGAGCACCCAGGTCTGGCGCGGGAAGATCGACACGAACGCGAGCGTCTCCCACGCCGACTGGTGCTTGGACATCACTACGTGGGGGCGCGAGGTGTCCACGTGTTCCAGGCCGCGTACCCGGTAGCGCACCCCGCAGGTGACCCGCAGCCACCAGATGTTGAAGCGGCCCCACTGGATCAGGATGCGGTAGCGGCGTTCATGGGACAGTGGCCAGATCAGCAACGGCACGATCAGGCCGTAGATCAGCGAAGAGCTGATCAGCCCGACGTGAAACAGCAGTGAGCGCAGATACAGCATGCTTGCCTGCCCTCAGCCGGTGGCCAGCCGCCCGATGTCGGCCACGGTCTCGAAGGCCTGGCGCAGCTCGCGCAGCAGGGCGAGGCGGTTGCGCCGCTCGGCCGGGTCCTCGGCCATCACCATCACCCCGTCGAAGAAGCGGTCCACGCGCTCGCGCAGCCCGGCGAGTTCGCCCAGCGCCAGCACGTAGTCGCCGTCGGCCACCGCGGCATCCACCGCCGGACGCACCGCCAGCAGACCCTGGTGCAGCTGGCGTTCCTCGTCGGCCACCAGGGCGTCGGGCTCCAGCGTGCCGGCGGCCTCGTCGCCGGCCTTGCGCAGCAGGTTGTGGATACGCTTGTTGGCCGCGGCCAGGGCCTCGGCCTCCGGGCGTTCGCGGAACTGCGACACCGCGCGCACCCGCCGGGCGAAATCCAGCGGCTGGTCGGGGGCGACCGCGCCCACGGCCTCGATGATCTCGTGGGCGTGGCCCTGTTCCAGCAGGTAGCCGCGCAGGCGCTCGACGATGTACTCGCGCACCGGCTCCACCGCCTGGTCGGCCTCGGCCACGCGTTCGCGGATTGGCTCGGCGGCCGCCGCGAGCAGCGGGGTGAGGGCCAGCGGGAGCTCGCGTTCCACCAGGATGCGCACCAGCCCCAGCGCGGCCCGGCGCAGGGCGAACGGGTCCTTGGTGCCGCTGGGCTGCTTGCCGATGGCGAAGATCCCGACCAGGGTGTCGAGGCGGTCGGCCAGCGCGAGGGCCTGGGCCAGCGGACCGTCCGGCAGCTCGGAGCCCGACTGGCGCGGCCAGTAGTGCTGTTCGATCGCATCGGCGACCGCCTCGTCCTCGCGGTCGTGCAGCGCGTAGTAGCGCCCCATGGTGCCCTGCAGTTCGGTGAATTCGAACACCATCCGGGTCAGCAGGTCGCATTTGCACAGCCGCGCGGCGCGGGCGGCCTGGCCGGCATCCAGTCCCATCGGATCCGCCAGACCCTGCATCAGCGTCTCCAGGCGATGCGACTTGTCGCGCAGCGTGCCCAGGCGCTTCTCGAACACCACCGAGCCGAGTTCGTCGAGGCGTTCTTCCAGGCGGTGCTTGCGGTCCTGCTCCCAGAAGAATTCGGCATCCGCGAAGCGCGGGCGCAGCACGCGCTCGTTGCCGTCGCGCACTGCCTCGGGGTCGCGCGATTCGATGTTGCTGATCACGATGAAATGGGGCTGCAGGCGGCCGGCCTCGTCCACCACCGGGAAGTATTTCTGGTTGTCCTGCATGGTGGAGATCAGCGCCTCCTGCGGGACTTCGAGGAAACGCCGGTCGAAGCTGCCGCCCAGCGCCACCGGCCATTCCACCAGCGCGGTGACCTCGTCCAGCATGTCCGGGTCGACCAGCGCGCGCCCGCCCAGTTCGCGGGCGGTGGCGTGGACCTGCTCCAGGATGCGTTCGCGACGGGCCTCGAACGAGGGCTCCACGCGGCCCTCGGCGCGCAGCCTTTCGGCGTAGTCCGCGGGGCTGGCGAGCTCCAGCGGGGCCGGGTGGTGGAAGCGGTGACCACGCGTGTGGCGGCCGGCCCCCTGTTCCAGCACCGTCATCGGCAGGACGTCGGTCCCGTGCAGCACCACCAGCCAGTGCACCGGGCGCACGAATTCCGTGGTGCTCTCGCCCCAGCGCATGCGCTTGGGCGTGGGCAGGTGCTCCAGGGCCCCGGCCAGCATCTCCGGCAGCAGTTCGCCGAGGGCCTGTCCCGGCTGCATGCGGCGGAAGATCAGGTATTCGCCCTTGCCGGTGTCCTCGCGCTCGAGCTGTTCCACCTCCACCCCGCAGGAGGAGGCGAAGCCCTGCGCCGCGCGGGTCGGCCGGCCCTGGTCGTCGAAGGCGGCGGCCACGGCCGGGCCGCGGCGTTCCTGCAGCTGGTCGGGCTGGCGGCCGGGCACTGCGGGGAAGCGCACGGCCAGGCGCCGGGGTGTGGCGAAGGCCTCGGGCTCGCCGGGTTCCAGCCCGGCGTCGCGCAGGCGGGTGGTCAGGCCCTCGGCGAAGGCGTTGCGCAGGCGCGCCAGTGCGGTGGGCGGCAGTTCTTCGGTGCCGAGTTCGATCAGAAGTTCGCGGGCTTCGTCCATGTTCGGTCCAGTCGGGTTCCGGTGGGCCCGCGCGCCCGTTCGGGGCGGCGGCGGGCACGGGTTCGGGGTGTGCCCCGGTGTCGGGTGGCGTCAGGCGGCGTCGGACTTGCCGGTGTCGCCCGGGGCGCACAGCGGAAAGCACAGCGCCTCGCGCGATTCATAGTATTTCTGCGCCACGTTCCTGGAGAGCTCGCGCACCCGCAGGATGTAGCGCTGGCGCTCGGTGACCGAGATCGCTCCGCGCGCGTCCAGCAGGTTGAAGCTGTGCGAGGCGCGCAGCATCTGCTCGTAGGCCGGCAGCGGCAGACCCAGCTCGATCATGCGGTCGCTCTCCGCTGCATGATGGTCGAACGCGGCGAACAGGGCAGCGCGGTCGGCGTGCTCGAAGTTGTACTTCGACTGCTCGACCTCGTTCTGGTGATAGACGTCGCCGTAGGTGACCGCGCGCCCGTCCGGGCCGACGGTCCAGACCAGGTCGTAGACGCTCTCCACGCCCTGCAGATACATCGCCAGGCGCTCCAGCCCGTAAGTGATCTCGCCGGAGACCGGGTGGCAGTCGATCCCGCCCACCTGCTGGAAGTAGGTGAACTGGGTCACCTCCATGCCGTTCAGCCAGACCTCCCAGCCCAGCCCCCAGGCGCCCAGCGTCGGCGATTCCCAGTTGTCCTCGACGAAGCGGACGTCGTGGGTCAGCGTGTCGAAGCCCAGCGCCTCCAGCGAGCCGAGATACAGATCCTGGATGTCGGCCGGGGAGGGCTTCAGCAGCACCTGGAACTGATAGTAGTGCTGCAGGCGATTGGGGTTGTCGCCGTAGCGGCCGTCGGTCGGGCGCCGGCTGGGCTGCACGTACGCGGCGCGCCAGGGTTCCGGCCCGATCGAGCGCAGGAAGGTCGCCGGGTGGAAGGTCCCGGCGCCCATCTCCATGTCGTAGGGCTGCATCACCACGCAGCCGTGGTCGTTCCAGTAATCCTGCAGTCGGCGGATCAGATCCTGGAAGGTGGGACTCGCGGTCTCGGTTCGGTCGCTTGCGTTCGCCATGGCTGGGGGTCCGGAGCGGATCAGGGGCGGCAGTATATCGGCCCGCGCCCGGGTGCGGCCACCGCCCGGCCCGGCTGCGGTGGCCGGAGGTCGCGGCGCGGTCCATAATGCCCCGAATCGAGGCATCTCCGGGGGTACGATGGCCGCGGATCACCAGCAGCAGCCGGACAGGGCGCCCGCCGAACCGCCCGACCCGCTCGAGTCGGGCACCGACGACCGGCGCTACCGCGACACGCGCCGGGTCACGCTCACCGGCGCCGCGGTGAACTCCGGGCTGGCCGTGACCCAGCTGCTCAGCGGCTGGCTGCTCAACTCCCAGGCCCTGATCGCCGATGGCGTGCACACCGTCTCCGACCTGGTCACCGATGCCGTGGTCCTGGTCGCGGCAGGGCATGCCGCCGCTTCCCCCGATCGGGATCACCCCTACGGCCACGGCCGCATCGAGACGCTCGCGACGGTGGTCGTGGGCCTGTTCCTCGCGCTGGCGGGGCTGGCCATCGCCTGGGGCGCCGGCGGACGCCTGCTGGAGCTGGACGATGCCACGGGGCCGGCACCGCTGGCGGTCGCCTTCGCCGTGGTGACCCTGGTGGCCAAGGAGGGTCTGTACCAGTACACCCGTCGGGTCGCGCGCCGGCTGGGCTCGCGCATGCTGGAGGCAAACGCCTGGCATCACCGCACCGACGCGATCTCTTCGGTCATCGTGCTGCTGGGGGTGGCCGGCGCGGTCGCCGGCTGGCCGTGGCTGGACGCGCTGGCGGCGCTGCTGGTGGCCCTGTTCATCCTGCATGTCGCCGGCCGCCTGATCCGTCGCAGCGTGGCCGAGCTGATCGACACCGCGCTGGAACCGGAAAAGGTCGAGCGCATCCATCGCACCATCCTGGACGTGCCTGGCGTAAAGGATGCCCACATGCTGCGCACCCGCCGCTCCGGCGACGACGCGGTGGCCGACGTGCACGTGCAGGTCGCGCCGATGATCTCGGTGTCCGAGGGGCACCGCATCGCCGATGCCGTGCATCGCGCGGTGACCGAGGAGGCGGGCGAGGTCAGCGACATCACGGTGCACGTGGACCCCGAGAACGACGAGGACCAGGTGGCCAGCTCGCGGCTGCCCCTGCGCCCCGATCTGGTGGCCGGCCTGCGCGAGGCCTGGGCCGGTTTCCCCGAGCTGGAGGCCCTGGAACACCTCTCCCTGCATTATCTCGGCGGGCGGGTGCATGCCACCGTCACCCTGCGGCTGGATCCCGCACGGACGGGAGCCGCCCTGCAGGAGCGCGCCGATCTGCTGACCCGGCAGCTGCGGGAACACCCCGTTCTGGGGCCGGTACTGGGACAGGTGACCGTGCTCTATCGGCCTTGCACCGAATGAGGGCGCATGCCGCGCGGTAGCACTATATTGGTGCATCCTGTGCACTGCGGGTGTGCGGCATTCGGCCGTGGTGGCGCAGAGATGGGCGCAGAGGCGCCCCGAACCGGGGCTTGCAGACTGGCACGCCACCTGCATGACCAACGGGCAGACGCCGATCGGCCCCAGGCGACCGCACCGGCATCGACCGTCTCAAACTGAAGACCAGAGGAGTCCTCATTATGTCCGCAGCCGAAGTGCTGAAGCAGATCCAGGAACAGGAAGTCCGTTTCGTTGACCTTCGTTTTACCGATTCCAAGGGCAAGGAACAGCATGTCACCCTGCCGGCCCACGACCTCGACGAAGATTCCTTCGAAGAAGGCAAGATGTTCGACGGCTCTTCCATCTCCGGATGGAAGGGCATCAACGAATCCGACATGATCCTGATGCCGGATCCGGAGTCCGCGGCCATCGACCCGTTCTTCGAGGACATGACCATGAACATCCGCTGCGATGTCGTGGAACCGGCCACCATGCAGGGCTACGACCGCTGCCCGCGCTCGCTGGCGCGTCGTGCCGAGGCTTATCTGCAGAGCACCGGCATTGCCGACACCGCGCTGTTCGGTCCGGAGAACGAGTTCTTCGTGTTCGACGACGTGAAGTGGGGCTCCGACCTCTCCGGTTCCTATTGCCGCGTGGATTCCCAGGAGGCCTCCTGGAACTCCGAGCGCGTGTATGACGACGGCAACATTGGCCATCGTCCGGGCGTGAAGGGTGGCTACTTCCCGGTCCCGCCGGTCGACAGCCTGCACGACATCCGCTCCACCATGTGTGAAGTGATGACCGAGATGGGCCTGACCACCGAGGTGCATCACCACGAGGTGGCGACGGCCGGCCAGTGCGAGATCGGCGTCGGCGCGGCGACCCTGACCAAGAAATCCGACGAAGTGCAGATGCTCAAGTACGTGGTGCAGAACGTTGCCCACATGCACGGCAAGACCGCCACCTTCATGCCCAAGCCGATCGTCGGCGACAACGGCTCCGGCATGCACGTGCACCAGTCGCTGTCGAAGGATGGCAAGAACCTGTTCTCCGGTGACCTGTACGGCGGCCTGTCCGAGACCGCGCTGTACTACATCGGCGGCATCATCAAGCATGCCCGCGCGCTGAACGCCTTCACCAACCCGTCCACCAACAGCTACAAGCGTCTGGTGCCGGGTTTCGAGGCGCCGGTGATGCTGGCCTACTCCGCGCGCAACCGCTCGGCGTCCATCCGCATCCCGTTCGTGATGAGCCCGAAGGCCCGCCGCATCGAGCTGCGCTTCCCGGACTCCACCGCCAACCCGTATCTGGCGTTCGCCGCGATGCTGATGGCCGGCATCGACGGGATCCAGAACAAGATCCACCCGGGCGAGGCGATGGACAAGAACCTCTACGACCTGCCGCCGGAAGAAGAGAAGGGCATCCCGCAGGTCGCCCATTCGCTGGATCAGGCCCTGGAGGCGCTGGACGCCGACCGCGCGTTCCTGACCCAGGGCGGGGTGTTCACCGACGACATGATCGATGCCTACATCGATCTGAAGATGGAAGACGTCACGCGCATGCGCATGACCACCCATCCGATCGAGTTCGACATGTACTACAGCCTGTAAGCCCTGCGGGCTTTCCGGCCGTCATCGGGCCCCGGCGTTCGCGCCGGGGCCTTTTTTTGGTTCCGCTCCGGGCGAACCTGCGCGGCCTGCGCGGAGAGCGCGCACAAAAAAGGGCCGCCCGAAGGCGGCCCTCTGCTTCCCGAAGCGCGCCCGGAGGCGCGCAGTGCGGGGAGTCTTACAGCGCGGTCACGTCACCCGCGGCCAGACCCTTGGCGGTTTCCTGAATCTCGAAGGAAACCTTCTGGCCTTCGGCCAGGGTCTTGAAGCCCGAACCGTTGATCGCGGAGAAGTGCACGAACACGTCCTTGCCGCCATCATCGGGGGTGATGAAACCGAAACCCTTGCTCTCGTTGAACCACTTAACAACACCGGTATTCACAACTACTTACCTCATCATGTAACTAAAGAAACGTGATTGCGGAACGCTACCAACAGATCAACGGGAGCACTGGTCCAGAAAACTGGGGACTTCCTTGGAGTTGCTGCTTACCGCGAATCACGTATTCGACTATACGCTCCTGTGTCGGCAAAAGCCAATGGGGTGTGATGAAGTTTTCCTGTCAGCGCCGACCGGTCAGGCGCGCGTATTCTTCCGGGTCGTTGAGTGCACGGATGTCCACGAAGCTGCCGGACGGCTGTTCGCGCAGCCGAGGCAGTACGTCGAGGATGTCGCGTGCCGCGGTTTCCGGTTCCGGCATGGTGCGGGTGCCGCGCGCGGCCTTGAGCCGCTGCAGGGCAGTGAAGGTCTCGCTGTCGGCCTCGTCGCACAGATAGTCCTGCATCGCGGTGTCGATCAGACCCGGTGCCAGCGAGTGCACCGGCACGCCGGGGAATTCGTGCGAGTAGAGCTGCATCAGCATGTTCATCGCGGCCTTGGACAGCGAATACCCGCTCCAGCCGGCATTGCCGAACACCGCCGCCCCCGAGGAGATGGCGACGATCTGGCCGACCGCGATCTCGCGCGTCAGCAGACGATCCAGAATCACCTTGTTGGCAAAGGTATTGACGTCCATCAGCAGGCGCAGTTCTTCCATCGGGGCATCCGGCATGCGCTGGATGTGTCCCAGCAGGCCGGCATTCAGGATCACGAGGTCCAGCCGGTTAACGCCCTGCAGCAGCCGGTCCATGGCCTCCGGGATGGCGTCGAAGTCCGCCAGGTCGATCTGTGCGTCGCCGGCGACCCCGTCGTCAGGGCAGCCTCGGCGGCTCATGCCGTAGACCGCCGCGCCGTCGGCGGCGAGGACCCGGGTGAGTCCGAGGCCCAGGCCGCTGGAATTGCCGGTAATCAGTGCCGATTGCGGAGTGGTCGATGTCATGTCTGCTCCTCGCTGATTGGTTCCATCCAGGCGTACTCGGCCTCCACCACGTTGCCGCTCCCGAGGTGCCGCATCTGCCGGCACAACCGGTGCACCAGGGTCAGGCCGCGCCCCCACAGCCTTTCGTCGCTCTCGCCCTCGAGAGCCCGCCGTACCCGTTGGTGGTCGAAGCCCGCGCCACTGTCGCGCACACGGATGCGCACGCAGTGCCAGTCGTCCGTGCGGCGGTAGCGCAGGTTGATGCCGATGCGCCCTTCCAGGCGCTCGAGTCCTTCCTGGCGCAGGCGATAGTACTCGGCGAAGCCTTCCGCGGTGGCCTTCATCTCGGAAGACAGGCCCAGCACGCCGTGTTCGAAGGCATTGTTGCAGAGCTCGGCGACCACCGTCTGCAGGGCCTGAACGTGTTCGCCGGGCTCCGGGAACCAGCGCCGGAGCTGCTGCCGGGCCTCTTCCGCGACGTCCACGCGGGCCAGCTCGGCCCCGGCGGCCTCCATGGACCAGCGTCGGTTGCCGGTGGTGTCCGGGGGTACCGCGAGGCCGGTTTCCAGCACGACCTCGGGGGCGCAGGTGATCGCGACCGCGGTGATGTCGTCGGCCGGTGACGCATCCCCCATGTGCCGTGACAGGGCATCGCCCAGCCGTGCGATCCGCTCCGGTGGGCGCTCCGGATGGCACAGACAGGCATGCAGGCGTGCCTCGCCGAACGGTTCACCGGCGGTGCCTTCCTCTTCCAGAACCCCGTCGGTGACGATCAGCAGGGTCTCGTCGGCGGCGATGGCGTGACGCCGGGGGCCGCGGTCCAGCTCCAGCCGGGGCAGGATCCCCAGCGGCATCGCCTGCGAGGGCAGGCTGCGCAGTTGTCCGTCGCCGCCGCACAGCAGGGCATCCGGCAGGCCGCCGTTCCAGGCGGTCAGGGTTTGCCCGTCGGGCTCAAAGGTAACCAGCACGGCGCCCATGAACATCGACGGTGGCAGAAAGCCGTGGAGCACGTGGTTGAGCTCGAAGACCAGCTCGGTGTCGCCCACGCCTTCGCGCGTCAGTGTATGGAAGGTCTCCGAAACCGGATAGGTGCCGATGGCCGCAGCCAGGCCATGCCCGGTGAAGTCCCCCACCAGTACGCGCAGGCCGCCGTCCGGGGTGAAGTCCGACAGCACCACGTCGCCGCTGAAGGTGGCGGCGGCCCACTGGCGTACGTGCAGCCGTTCGTCGCCCACGTTGCGCCCGGTGATGGCGCGCGAGAGCACGCTCTCCGCGGTCTCTTCCTCCCATGCCTGGCGCCCCCGGGCCCGGTCCAGGGCCTCGTTGCGCTCGCGCAGCCCGTGGTGCAGGTCGCGCAGGCGCTCCATGGCGTGGATCTTGGCGCGCAGCACCGAGAGGTTGAGGGGCTTGCTGAGGAAGTCGTCGGCACCGGCGCGGATGCCGCGCAGCAGGGAGTCCTCGTCGTCCAGGGCGGTCAGCATGATTACCGGGATGAAACGATCACCGCACTCGTGCTTGATCTGCCGGGTGGACTCGAAGCCGTCCAGCCCCGGCATCATCACGTCCATCAGGATCAGGTCCGGGGGAGCGTTGCGTGCCTGCTCCACGGCCTGGTGGCCGTCGGTCGCCTCCTCGGTGTCGTAGCCGGCGCCGGTCAGCATCATCTTCAGCAGGCGCCGGTTGTGCTTGTCGTCGTCGACGATCAGCACACGCCCCTCGCCGGACGCCAGCGGCACGCTTTCGGGGAAGGCGCTCACGGACGTCACTCGATGGTGAACAGGCGACCGAAATTGGCGATGTCGAGCACCTTGCGCACCCCGCCGGACGCCCCGACGATGCGCACGTCGGCGCCATCGCCGCCGGCGTGTTCCCGCAACAGCAGCAGCATGCCCAGCGCGGAGCTGTCCATGTACTCCGTCTGCGACAGGTCGATGACGTAGCGCATGCCGGCGCCGCGGGTCTCGCGGTAGGCGCTGCGGAAGTCCTGGTGCTGGTCAAAATCAAAGCGACCGTGGATGGCGATGCGCAGTTCGCTGCCGTCCGTCGATGTCCGGGTCTGGATGCTCATGCGGTCTCCGTCGGGAGTTTTCGGGGGTCAGAAGAGTTCAACGTCGCCGGTGTCCAGGTTTTCCTGATTCACGGCGCGATGATGACGGGTCTGGCGATCCTCGCGCCAGGCGCGCACGCGCTCGGCCATCGCGCGGGCATCGTCGGTGGAGCGTGCCTCGTGCAGGATCCCCTGCAGTTCGTGCAGATGGGCCAGGGCGTCTTCGGCGGTGCCCAGAGACTGACGCGCGATGTCCTCGAACTGCAGCGAGCGAACCGCGGTGGCGACCGCCTGGTTCATGCGATCGGTCAGCTCCGCCTCTTCCCGCAGCCGGTTTTCCATGTCCTCGGTGGCCTCGCGGGCGTATTCGAACAGCGAGCCGACGCGTTCCTTTTCTTCCATGCTGTCGCTCATGTCGCGCGAGGCCATGGCGTGGACCGTGTCGTGCACCTGACGGATGCTGCGGCGCGCCTCCTCGATCTGCTTGCGGATGTCCTCGTGGAAGGTGGCCGAGCGCTTCGACAGGTTGCGGACCTCGTCGGCCACCACCGCGAACCCGCGCCCGGCCTCGCCGGCCCGTGCGGCCTCGATGCTCGCGTTCAGCGCCAGTAGATTGGTCTGGTCGGCGATCTCGCCCGCACTGTCCAGCAGCTTGAACACCCCGTCCATGTGCTGGTTCATGTCCGCCATGTGGTGCGCGCTCTCCACGCTCTGCCGACTGACCTCCACCAGGGTGTCGATGAACATCTGCAGGGTCTCGTCCGACTGGCGGGTCAGGTCGCGCAGGATCTCCGGCTGGGATCGTCCGTCTTCACCTCCATGATTCTGTTTCGCCAGGTCGGAGCTCATCAGCTCCTGCTGGCGTTCGGCGATCTGGTGCATGTCGCTGAAGCTGTCGCCCAGTTCCTTCACCGCGTTCTCGATCAGCCCCTTCTGCCGGGTGATCTCCTGATCGATCTGGTCCAGTTCGAAGCGCATCGCCTGGTCGATCTCGTCGGACAGTTCCGCGCCGCCGGCCACGTGGTGGGCGGCTTCCTGCTCGCCGTGGCGGGTGGCGTCCGCGTCCGGGGTGTGCCACAGGGCGACCACCAGCGCGGCACCCAGCAGCAGGGGCACCACCAGCAGGCTGGCCGCCGCGGCTGCTCCGGCCAGCCAGACGCCCGTGATGCCCGCGAGCAGGGTGGCCACCAGGGCGATCGCCAGGGCCCGCTGCAGCGGCGGCTGCGTCAGACGTTGTTTCCAGTCATTCATGACGTGTCTCCTCCGTTGGCGACGGCGCGGGCGGTGTCGCGATGATCGTCCAGCAGTGCGTCGGCAATGCGCCCCAGCGGCAGAACCTGTACGGCCGCGCCGCGTTCCACGGCCTCGCCGGGCATGCCCCAGACCAGGCTGGTGGCCTCGTCCTGGGCGATGGTGTGGGCTCCGGCCTCGCGCAGCGCCAGCAGCCCGCGGGCGCCGTCGTCCCCCATCCCGGTCAGCAGCGCGGCCACGGTATTGGCGCCGGCGGACTGCGCGGCGGATTCGAACAGTACGTCCACGCTGGGCCGGTGGCGGTTCACCGGCCCCTGGGCGTCCAGCCGGCAGACATAGCGTGCGCCGTCCCGGTCCAGACGCAGGTGATAGTCCGTGCCGGGTGCGACGAACACATGTCCGGGCATCACGATATCGCCGTCCTCGGCCTCCTTCACCCGCAGCGCGGTGCTGCGGTCCATGCGTTCGGCGAAGGCCTGGCTGAAGCCTGCCGGGATGTGCTGGGTGATCACGATCCCGGGTGCGTCCGGTGGCAGTCCCATCAGCACCTCCTTGAGCGCCTCGGTGCCGCCGGTCGACGCGCCCAGCGCGATGACGCGGTCGGTGGTGCGAAAGCGCCGGGTCCCGCCGCCGGCGCTGGCCCGGGGGGACGGCGTCGGTCCTTCGGTCGGCGTACTGCTGCGTGCCTGCACGCGAATGCGCGAGGCCGTGCGGATCTTCTCGATCAGGGCGTCCGCGTAGGCCTCCATGGCATGCGCCACATCGGTCCCCGGCTTGGTCACGAAATCCACCGCCCCCAGCTCCAGTGCCTGAAGGGTGACATCCGCTCCCGCCTCGGTCAGCGAGGAAACCATGACCACCGGCATCGGGCGCAGGCGCATCAGATTGCGCAGGAACGTGATGCCGTCCATCTTCGGCATCTCCACGTCCAGGGTCAGGACGTCCGGATCGTGCTGCTTGATCTTCTCGCGGGCGTCGTACGGATCGGCCGCGGTGTCCACCACCTCGATGTCCGGTGCCTGGTCGAGGATGCGCGCCAGCAGCTTGCGGATCAGGGCCGAGTCATCGACCACGATCACACGGATGGGGCGGGCCTGATTTTCCGTCATTCGAACAGCTCCACGTCGCCGGCCATGTCCTCGCCTTCGAGGCGGCGGCGGTAGTCCTGCTCGCGTTCGAGCAGGGTGTTGTTGTGCAGGGACACGAGCTTTTTCAGCCGGACCCGTCCGGAGGCGGGGAAGAACACCACCTTGCGCGGCCACGGGCCGCCCACGTCCTCGGCCAGAATCTCGAGCCCTTCCTCGCGCGCGTACCGGCGCAGAAACGCGATGTTCCGCGCGCCCACGTCACTCATGCCGGCCATCACGCGCCCGCCCCCGAACATCTTGATGCGCAGGTCGTCGCGCTCGGCGCCCAGCTTGAGCAGCTCGTTCACCAGGAACTCCATCGCGTGGGTGCCGTAGCGCGTGGCATTGGAAACTGCCGGGCCCCAGCCGCTGTCGCGTTCGCCTTCCGGGAGCATGAAATGGTTCATGCCGCCCACCCCGGCCTTCGGCGACCATACGCAGGCCGACACACAGGAGCCCAGCACCGTGGTGATCAGCTCGGTCGACGACACCGAAACATAGCATTCCCCGGGCAGCAGTTTGGCCGCCGGGGCATTATTCATGCGATCCCAGTAGCGGTTGATGTGCGCGAAGGCGCCATCATGCAGCTCGGGCAGCGCGCTCATGGCGAAACCCTCCGGTACAAAGTCTGTTCCAGCAGCCGGAACGTGTCGGTCACCCGGTACAGCGACTCGGAGTGGCCGATGAACAGGTAGCCGCCGGGGCGCAGGACGGTCGCGAAGCGTTCGACCAGCTCCTTCTGGGTCGGCTTGTCGAAATAGATCAGCGTGTTGCGGCAGAAAATCGCGTCCAGCGGACCGCGGATCGGCCATTCGTCGAACAGGTTGAGCTGCTGGAAGCGTGTCATCGGGCGCAGATCATCACGGATCCGGACCTTCCCGTCCTGTGCGCCCTTGCCGCGCAGCAGCCAGCGCCGCTGGCGTTCGCGCGCGATCCCGGTGATGCGACTGCCGTCGTAGATCCCGGCATCGGCATGCGCGACCACGCGCGAGTCCACGTCGGTGGCCAGGATGCGGGCCGCATCGGTGGAGCCCGTCGCGTCGGCCAGGGTCATCGCGATCGACCACGGCTCTTCTCCGGTGGAACAGCCGGCCGACCAGATCTTAAGCGGCCCGTCCGGGTTGGCCCGGCGCATCTCCTGCAACACCGATCCCTCCAGCATCTCGAAGTGATGCGGCTCGCGGAAGAACGCCGTGAGGTTGGTGGTGAGGGCATTGATGAACTCTTCGAGCTCGGCCTCGTCGCCACCCTCGACCCGGTCGAGATATTGTTCGAAGCGTTCCAGGCCCAGGGCCCGCAGCCGCCGTGCCAGGCGGCTGTAGACCAGCTCCCGCTTGCTCTCGTTGAGCATGATCCCGGTGCGTTCGCCAATCAGGCGGGCGACGCGCCGGAAGTCGCGGTCGCTCAGGCTCTCGAAACGGCCCATTCAGCAAAGGTCTCCCGTGCGCCTCAGAATTCTTCCCATTCTTCGCTGCTGTCCGCGGTGGCGGACTTCTGCTGCGTCCGGGCGCGCGGGGCCGGGGCCGGCTTCTTCTTCTCCTCTTCCTTCTTCGCGGCGGGACGAGTGCTGCCGGCGGCGGCCGGGCGCTGTGCCCGGTTTTCCTCGGTGCGCCCGGCGGGGCGGGCGGCTGCGGCCGGAGCGGCCGGGGCCTCGCTGCGCGAGCCCTTGAAGAAGGCCATCAGCTCGAGCAGTTCGCGAGCCTGATCGTCGAGGGATTCGGAGGCGGAAGCGGCCTCCTCGACCAGGGCGGCGTTCTGCTGGGTGACCTCGTCGAGCTGGGAGACGGCCTTGTTGATCTCGTCGAGCCCGGTGGACTGCTGCTCGGAGGCGGCGGCGATCTCGGCGATGATGTCGGAGACCTTCTTGACCGAGTCGACGATCTC